>NZ_WWIQ01000007.1:165505-175013 GCF_009862985.1 Streptomyces sp. SID5464
CACCCCACTCGTCGTCCGGATCCACCTCCCAACCCGGCTCGTCCGCCTCACCCTTGAGCCGACCCGCGTCCGCCTCGACCGCCGTCATCCCGCACCCTTCCGTCGTACGACCGTGCCCAGCGCCCTACCCGTACGCCCGGCCCCGACAGCCTGGACATCACCGGACAAGCTCCGGACAGTTACCGTACGCACCCGCTGAGTCACTGTTCACAGTAAGCACGGACCACCACGCTGAGTGACGTGACGCAGAAATCCCCCGAACTCGCCACCCCCATCCGCAACTTCAGTCTTCAGCTGTCCCCCACTCCCCGCGGAGCTCGCCTCGCCCGCCTCCTGGCCACCGAGCAACTCCGTTCCTGGGGGCTGCCGTCGGACCCGGCGGAGCAAATCGTCGCGGAGCTGGCGACCAACGCGGCGACCCACGGCCGCGTCCCCGGCCGCGACTTCCGCCTGCTCCTCTACGTCGTGGCCGACACCCTCCGCATCGAAGTGACGGACACCCTCGACGACCGGCTGCCGACACCCCAACCCCCCACCCCGGAGTCCGAGTCCGGACGCGGCCTGCTCCTCGTCGACGCGCTCGCCGACCGCTGGGGCGTCACCCCGGGCCTGCCACCACGCAAGACCGTCTGGGCCGAACTCACCCTCTGACCCGAAGCACCGGGACCCAACACCTCGCGCCCCGGTGCCGCAGGCGGTCTCCCTCAAGGACCACGAGGAGGAAAGAACCCCACCAAACCCCACCCCTCCCGCCCAGGCCGCCGCCTCACTCACGCGAGTGAACATCGCCAACTCAGCTGGATTCGGGAGCCCTTGCCTGCCCTACGCTCAGCGCAACCAACCGCAGACATGCGACGGCCCTCGCCGGGACTGGCATCCCAGTGCGAGGGCCTGACCACCGAGGAAGGCTCCAACTTCCTGATGGATACGCAGAACCCTAACGTGCCCTCGCACGCCCACACCCCCGTAACCGAGAAGAAGCACCCGAACCGGCGGCACCCCCGAGCCGGCCTGGTTCACGACAACACCCGCCACACCGCCCGCCTCACGGTGATCGGCAACCACCTCGCCCAGCACCCGGGGCTGTCACTGCTCGCGATCGGGCTCGGCACGCACATCCAGTCACTCCCAGCGGGCGCCCGAGTCGACATCAAGACCCTCGCCGCCCGCTTCCCGGAGGGCACGACCCGTATCGCCGCCGCCCTGCGCGAGCTGGAGGCCCACGGCTATCTGCGGCGCGTGCGCGAACGCGTCCCCGGCGGCCGGATCATCACCCGCACGATCTCCTGCAACCAGCCAGGTCACAGCCGTACGGACGCCCCTCGCCCGGCCCCGGGGAAGCGGACGATGCCGCCCGGCAGCAAGCCCCTCCCGGCCGTACCGCACCCGGCCTACCCGGCACCCGCCCTCCTCCAACAGGCCACGGACCTCCTCGCAGGCCTCCACCGCGAGGACAGCCGCCTCCTCCTCTCCACCCGCGACGTCGCCCACCTCTCCCCCGGTGTCGCCGCCTGGCTCGAACGCGACGTCTCCGCAACCGCCGTACGCCACGCCCTGACCAGCGACCTCCCACCCGAGGCGCTGCGCCGCCCGGCCGCCCTCCTGGCCCACCGCCTCACAGCCCAACTACCGCCCCCGCCCCCGTTCCGCACACCCGCGCCACCGCCGGCCACCCGGCACCCGCTTCAGACCTGCGACGGCTGCGACCGAGCCTTCCGCGCGCCGGCCCCCGGCCACTGCCGCGATTGCCGATCAAGTCTTCTGGAGGCCGCTTAGCATGAGAGCGACGATCCTTGCCCCTGGGCACAGACGAGGAGCGAGCGCCATGACCACCGCCTCGGAGAACGAGCAGCAGGGCGCCTCCCACCGGTATCGGGCCATGCGGGACTTCGTTCAGTCCATGGACGACTCCCTGCCCGGCAAGTTCGAGGTCAGCAAGGAAGGAATCGTCCACGACATGATGGCGCCCGTGGGTCCGCACGAGCTGACCACCCTGCACCTGCGGAGACGCCTCGAAAAGGTGATGCCGGAGGAGATCGTGGCTCACACGGGCGAACCCGATGTGGAGGACGAGTCCGAGGGCATCATGCGCCGCCCCGACGTGATGGTGATCGCCCTGGAGGACATGGACGTCCCGGGTTCCTTCGACCCGCGCACACTCGTCGCCGCCATCGAAGTCGTCTCCCGCTCCAACCCGGACAACGACTGGGTCACCAAGATGCGCGACTACCCCCTCATCGGTATCCCCGTCTACGCCGTCTTCGACCCCCGCACCGGCACGGGCGCCGTCCTCACCGACATCCACCCCACACCGCACGGTCCGCGCTACGCGACCCGCAAAGACTTCGTCTACGGCGAAGACGTGACCATCGCCGACTGGACGATCGCGACAGACGGCCTGCCCCTGTACCGGGACAGCGCCGCCCCACAGGAGTGATCCGGCACCCCGGGCACGGCAAAGGGGCCCGCACGACCGAAGTCGTGCGGGCCCCTCCGAGCCACTCAGGTCAGTGGACCCTCAAGCCAGTCCGAAGACTCACTTGTTGATCTTGGTGACCTGGCCGGCGCCCACGGTCCGGCCACCCTCACGGATGGCGAACTTCAGGCCCTCTTCCATGGCGACGGGCTGGATGAGCTCCACCTTCATCTCGGTGTTGTCACCCGGCATGACCATCTCGGTGCCCTCGGGGAGGGTCACCACGCCGGTCACGTCCGTCGTACGGAAGTAGAACTGCGGGCGGTAGTTGTTGAAGAACGGCGTGTGGCGGCCACCCTCGTCCTTGGACAGGATGTAGGCCTGCGCCTCGAACTCGGTGTGCGGGGTGACCGAGCCCGGCTTGATGATGACCTGGCCGCGCTCGACGTCCTCGCGCTTGATGCCACGGAGGAGCAGACCGACGTTCTCACCGGCCTGGCCCTCGTCGAGCAGCTTGCGGAACATCTCGATGCCGGTGACCGTGGTGGTGGTCTTCTCCGGCTTGATGCCGATGATGTCCACGGTCTCGTTGACCTTCAGGACACCGCGCTCGATACGGCCGGTGACGACCGTACCGCGACCGGTGATCGTGAAGACGTCCTCGATCGGCATGAGGAACGGCTTGTCGACGTCGCGCTCCGGCTCCGGAATGGCGGTGTCGACGGCGTTCATGAGCTCGAGGACGGAGTTGCCCCACTCCTTGTCGCCCTCGAGCGCCTTCAGAGCGGAGACCTTGACGACGGGAACGTCGTCGCCCGGGAACTCGTACTCGGTGAGGAGCTCACGGACCTCGAGCTCGACGAGCTCCAGGATCTCCTCGTCGTCCACCATGTCGGCCTTGTTCAGGGCGACGACGATGTACGGAACGCCGACCTGGCGGGCCAGGAGCACGTGCTCCTTGGTCTGCGGCATCGGGCCGTCGGTGGCGGCGACCACGAGGATGGCGCCGTCCATCTGCGCCGCACCCGTGATCATGTTCTTGATGTAGTCCGCGTGACCGGGGCAGTCGACGTGGGCGTAGTGACGCGTCTCGGTCTGGTACTCGACGTGCGCGATGGAGATGGTGATACCGCGCTGGCGCTCCTCAGGAGCCTTGTCGATCTGGTCGAAGGCCGAGGCCTCGTTCAGGTCCGGGTACGCGTCGTGCAGCACCTTGGTAATGGCGGCCGTGAGGGTCGTCTTACCGTGGTCGATGTGACCGATGGTGCCGATGTTGACGTGCGGCTTAGTCCGCTCGAACTTCGCCTTCGCCACTGGGGTCCTCCTGTGGAGTGGTTCTGGTACGCCTTACTCATCGGCGCCAGGTGATCTTTGCTGGAAAGCCCGGGCCCCGGGGCATTCTCACCACGATTGCGGCGGAATGCCCCTCAAGGCTCCGGAGTCAAGCCTACGGCGTGTAGACGCGGTGCGTTACTCGCCCTTGGCCTTCGCGATGATCTCCTCGGCGACGTTCCGGGGAACCTCGGCGTAGGAGTCGAACTGCATGGAGTAGCTGGCACGGCCGGACGTCTTGCTGCGCAGGTCGCCGACGTAGCCGAACATCTCCGAAAGGGGCACGAGGCCCTTCACGACGCGGGCACCGGCCCGCTCCTCCATGGCCTGGATCTGACCACGGCGGGAGTTGATGTCGCCGACGACCTCACCCATGTAGTCCTCGGGCGTGGTGACCTCGACGGCCATCATCGGCTCGAGCAGCACGGGGCTGGCCTTGCGCGCGGCCTCCTTGAAGGCCTGCGAACCGGCGATCTTGAACGCGAGCTCGGAGGAGTCGACCTCGTGGTAGGCACCGTCGAGCAGCGTCACGCGGACACCGGTCATCTCGTAACCGGCGAGGATGCCGAACTGCATGGCCTCCTGCGCACCGGCGTCCACCGAAGGGATGTACTCCTTCGGCACACGGCCACCGGTCACCTTGTTGATGAACTCGTAGCTGGCGTCGCCGCCCTCGATCGGCTCGATCGCGATGATCACGCGAGCGAACTGGCCGGTACCACCCGTCTGCTTCTTGTGGGTGAACTCGACCTTCTCGACGGCCTTGCGGATCGTCTCGCGGTACGCGACCTGCGGCTTGCCGACGTTGGCCTCGACCTTGAACTCGCGCTTCATGCGGTCCACGAGCACCTCGAGGTGAAGCTCGCCCATACCGCCGATGACGGTCTGGCCGGTCTCCTCGTTGGTGTGCACCTGGAAGGAGGGGTCCTCCTCGGCCAGGCGCTGGATCGCGACGCCGAGCTTCTCCTGGTCGCCCTTCGACTTGGGCTCGATGGCGACCTCGATGACCGGCGCCGGGAAGTCCATGGACTCCAGGATGACCGGGTTCTTCTCGTCCGCCAGCGTCTCACCGGTGGTGGTCTGCTTCAGGCCCATGACGGCGACGATGTCGCCGGCGCCCACCGACTCGATCTCCTCACGCTTGTTGGCGTGCATGCGGTAGATCTTGCCGATGCGCTCCTTGCGGCCCTTGACCGAGTTCAGCACGGCGGTGCCGGAGTGCAGGCGGCCGGAGTACACGCGGACGAAGGTGAGCTTGCCGAGGTGCGGGTCGCTCATGATCTTGAACGCGAGCGCGGCGAGGGGCTCGTCGTCCGACGGCTTGCGCGCGATGACCTGCTCCGGGTCCTTGACGTCGTGGCCCTCGATGGCCTCGACGTCGAGCGGGGTGGGCAGGTAGCGCACGACCGCGTCGAGCAGGGGCTGAACACCCTTGTTCTTGAACGCGGTACCGCAGAACACGGGGGTGACGGTGGTGCCGCCGCCCTTGCCGGACGCGATGGTGATGCGACGGATCGCGGCGTAGAGCTGCTCCACGGTGGGCTCGGTGCCCTCCAGGTACAGCTCCATCAGCTCGTCGTCGTTCTCGGCGACGGCCTCGAGCAGCTTGCCGCGGTACTCCTCGGCAGCCTCGATGTGGGTGTCCGGGATGTCGACGGTGTCGTACATCTCGCCCTTGGTCGCCTCGGCCGACCAGACCAGGGCCTTCATCGTCACGAGGTCGATGACGCCCTTGAAGTCCGCCTCGGCACCGATCGGCAGCTGCATGACCAGCGGCTGCGCGCCCAGGCGGTCGCTGATCATGTCGACGCAGCGGTGGAACTCGGCACCGGTGCGGTCGAGCTTGTTGACGAAGCAGATACGCGGAACGCCGTAGCGGTCCGCCTGACGCCACACGGTCTCGGACTGGGGCTCAACGCCGGCGACACCGTCGAACACCGTCACGGCACCGTCGAGCACGCGCAGGGAGCGCTCCACCTCGACGGTGAAGTCGACGTGACCCGGGGTGTCGATGATGTTGATGGTGTAGTCGTTGTCCTCGAGCGGCCAGTGACAGGTGGTGGCAGCAGAGGTGATCGTGATGCCACGCTCCTGCTCCTGCTCCATCCAGTCCATGGTGGCAGCGCCGTCGTGGACCTCACCGATCTTGTACGAAACGCCGGTGTAGAACAGGATCCGCTCGGTGGTGGTCGTCTTGCCCGCGTCGATGTGGGCCATGATCCCGATGTTGCGGACCCTGGCCAGGTCAAGCGAAGTGGTAGCCATAAGGCTTCAGTCTTCTCTCGGTCTCGATGGGGTCTGCGACTACCAGCGGTAGTGCGCGAAGGCCTTGTTGGACTCGGCCATCTTGTGCGTGTCCTCGCGCTTCTTCACAGCGGCGCCCAGGCCGTTGCTGGCATCGAGGAGCTCGTTGAGCAGACGCTCGGTCATGGTCTTCTCGCGACGGGCGCGGGAGTAACCGACGAGCCAGCGCAGCGCCAGGGTGTTGGCACGGCCGGGCTTGACCTCGACCGGGACCTGGTAGGTGGCACCACCGACACGGCGGGACTTGACCTCGAGGGTCGGCTTGATGTTCTCGAGAGCGCGCTTCAGCGTGATGACCGGGTCGTTGCCGGTCTTCTCGCGCAGGCCCTCCATGGCGCCGTAGACGATGCGCTCGGCGGTGGAGCGCTTGCCGTTCAGCAGCACCTTGTTGATCAGGGAGGTCACCAGAGGAGAGCCGTAGACCGGGTCGATGATGACCGGGCGCTTCGGGGCGGGGCCCTTACGAGGCATTCTTACTTCTCCTTCTTGGCGCCGTAACGGCTGCGAGCCTGCTTGCGGTTCTTGACACCCTGGGTGTCGAGCGAGCCGCGGATGATCTTGTAGCGAACACCCGGCAGGTCCTTCACACGGCCGCCGCGCACGAGCACGATGGAGTGCTCCTGCAGGTTGTGTCCCTCACCCGGAATGTAAGCGGTGACCTCGATCCCGCTGGTCAGACGCACACGCGCGACCTTACGCAGGGCCGAGTTCGGCTTCTTCGGGGTGGTCGTGAACACACGCGTGCAGACGCCGCGACGCTGGGGCGAACCCTCGAGTGCGGGCGTCTTGTTCTTCTCGACCTTGTCCTGCCGGCCCTTGCGGACCAGCTGCTGGATCGTAGGCACTACTTCTCCGGTTTCTGTGTGCCGAATGGTGAAGCTAACCTGGAACGTCGCCGACCCACGCGGTCGGGTGTGTCGAATCCCGCGGACTCCCGCCGCCAGGCAGAATTAAGCGCAGATTGCGGTGGCCGGTGTCAGCTCGCTGTGCGGGTGATGGCACGCACGAGAGCCAGGGCACACCCCAGGCACAAGGTCTGAGCGTACCTATCGCATTCGCTGCGGTCAAAACAAATGGGTGCCGCCCGCATCACCATGCGGGACATGTCAAGCCCATCGGCCGTTCTCGATCTTCATTTCGATGACAGGCTGTCCGATTTACCCATCTTTCAAGCCGCCCGTACCGCCCGCGTCTGCCCATGCTTCGTGCGCGTCACCCGGCAGCGATGGACACCACCGTCAGCAACACCAGGACGAGTGCCCAGCCGGCCGTGGACAACCATCCGAGCACGAGACCGGTCAGCGCGAGCCCGTCCCCCAGCTCCCCCCGGCTGCGGATCTCGGCCCTCGCCACGTGGCCCAGCACCACGGCCGGAATCCCGGTCAGCCCCATGGTCGGCACGCAGAGCAGCCCGCACACGCCGGCCGCCACCGCCTTGCCGTTCGTCTGCGGCCGCGGCACGGGCGGGAAGGTCCGCGGCACGGGCACGACCCCGGCGGGCTGCGGCAGGGGCCCCTGCGGCAGATCGGCGACGAGCATCGTCAGCTCCCCCACGGTCCGCGCCGCGTACGCCCGCGCCACCCGCCTCTCGAACTCGTCGTGCTCCATCCGACCCTCGCCGTACCCGGCTCTCAGCACGTCCACGGCCCGCTCCCGATCGGCGTGCGAGGCGAGCATCGACGGGGCGCCGGACCCCTGCCAGGGTTGCCAGGACGGATAGGGCGGCTGCGACACGGAGCACCTCCCCGGGAGCCGGAGTCCTTCCATGATGCGCCGAAGCGGCGCATCCGGCACGGGTGCGTCCGGCAGGGGTGCGAACACCGGCCAGGCGGCTGATTGTCGCTCGTTCCTCCCATGGTCATCTCAAGTACGTTGACTGCCTGTACACGACAGGCATCGGCACAGGTGAAGGTGGGGGTCGGCGGGATGGCCGGGGGACAGGCACGAGCGTGGGACGACGACGGCGTCCCCTTCCTGGCCCGACTGGAGAAGGAGGACCGCGCCGCCCTGCTCGCCATCGGCCGCCCCCTGCGCTATCCGGCCCGCGGCGTCATCCTGCACCAGGACGAGCCCTCGTCCCACGTCCTGCTGTTGCTGCACGGCTGGACCAAGGTCACGGCGATCGCGGCCAACGGCTACGAGGCTCTGCTCGCCCTGCGCGGTCCCGGCGACATCATCGGTGAGGGCGCGGCGCTGAGCGGCCGCCACCGCTCGGCGACCGTGACGGCTCTGGAGACGGTCGAGGCGGTCGTCATCGACCAGGCCCGCTTCACCGTTTTCGTCTCGGACCACCCTCCGGTCGCATTACAGCTGCTGAGCCTGTCCACGGACCGGCAGCGCTCGACCGACCGCCGGCGGCTGGAGTGGGCGGCGCTCACCGTCCGGGAGCGGCTGGCCGTACTGCTCCTCGAACTGCTCCGCACCCACGGCAGCCGGACGGACGAGGGCATCGAACTCACCATCGGGCTCAGCCAGCAGGAGTTCGCCGGCTCGGTCGGTTCCTCGCGCGAGGCGGTGGCCCGGCTCCTCAAGGAGCTGCGGGACCGGCAGGTCGTCGCCACCCGGCGCCGCCGCATCGTCGTACTCCGCCCCGACGTACTGCGCCGCATCGCCGGCGAAAGCTAGGCCTGGCGTACGCACATCCTCCGCCCTCGGTCTGTGCACACGGTCACACTCCCTCCATGTCATCGGTCCTCTGACGCTCGGCTTCGGCCCGCCATCGTGCTGGGCGACAGACACCGACGTGCGAGAGGCAGCCATGACCGACCCCGTGTACCGCACGATCCTCCTCTTCGACATCGAGCAGTACGGCTCACGCGACGACGTGGAACAGGCGTTCCTGCGTCGCGTCCTCTACGACGTCGTCGACGCGACCCTGCTCGACGCCGCCGTCGACGAGACGGCCCGCCTGCGCGCCGACCGCGGCGACTCCGTCATGGAGCTCATCGACACCGCGGTCCCCGTACCGGCGCTGATCAAGACCCTCCTGACCGAGACCCCCGCCCTCCTCCACAACAAGAACCGCCTCCTCGCGACCAGCGCCCGCATGCGCCTGCGCATCGTCCTCTCCTCCGGCTACGTCGCCGTCGACGAACTCGACGGCTGGGTCGGCTCAGACCTGAATCACGCGGTCCGCCTCCTGGACTCCGACCCCCTGCGGGACGCCCTGAAGCAGCGCGAATCCGACTGCGTGCTGTGCGTGTCGGAAGGCGTCTACCAGGGAGTGGTACGCCACGGCCCGCTGGGCGTTCGCCCGGAGGAGTTCCATCGAGTGACCGTGGGGACGAAGGAGGGGCCTACGGTGGCGTGGGTGCACGGGGAGCCTGGCGCGCCGGGCTCCCCCGGGGCCTCCGCCGGGGCCGCCGTCTCGGGCCCGGACGCAGCCCCCCAGCACAACGAGGTCCACTTCGGCGGCGACCAGTACGGTCAGGCGGGCGGCACGCACTACGGCGACCA
>NZ_WWIQ01000007.1:175143-175407 GCF_009862985.1 Streptomyces sp. SID5464
ACCAGCACTTCGACTTCACCGGCCGGGCCCGGGACGAGCGCCGATGAGCCAGGAGGAAGCGGCAGCGGGCGCGGCAAAACCGGCCGAGGAAGCGCAGGACGGCGAGCAGAAGAAGCAGGAAGAGGCCGCCGAGGAACAGCCGAGGCAGGAGGCGTGGGCCGCGCGCCGGGACCTGATCGCGCACGGCCCGGACTTCGTCTCCACCCTCGTCACCCGCGACCAGTTCGGCCAGACGGGCGGCACGCACTACGGCGACCAGCACTT
>NZ_WWIQ01000007.1:175535-196829 GCF_009862985.1 Streptomyces sp. SID5464
CCACTTGGGAGGCGGGGCCGAGACACCCCGCACGCTGTCCGGGCCGATCCCCCAGTCGGAGATCGACGAACTGGCGGACGTCTTCCGGGGCTGCGACAGCTTCGACGAGGCGCTCGCACGGCTGAGGAACGACAGGCTGGTCATCCTGTCCGGCGGGCGCGAGACGGGCCGCCGTTCCGCCGCGCTGATGCTGCTGCGCCGGCTGGGCGTCGACCGGATGCGCTCCCTCGTCCCCCCAGCGTCGCTCTCCGCGCTGCCCGACCAGGTGGACATGTCGGCCGGATACATCCTGTACGACCTCTCCGTCAGCAGGAACCGTCCCCTGAGCGAGGCCCAACTGCTGGTTCTTCGCGAACAGTTGGAGCGCGCCCGAGCCCATCTGGTGATCACCGTCGAGCCCTCGGCGGCGCTGGGCGACGTGCCCTCCGTGCGGTGGGAGCCGCCGTCGGCCGAGGCAATGCTGCACGCGCACGTCACACACACGACCGGTGAGTCCGCCTGGCCGGACCTGTGCGGGCTGGCAGCGGTGAAGGAGTTCCTCGCCCGGCACCACCGGCCGGACGAGATCAGGCAGTTCGCATCACAGCTCGTCGCACATCATCGCGGCGAGATCGACGAGCCAAAGCTCGCCGCCTTCGGCGAGACGACAGTGGCGACCCGGGTGTCCCGCTGGCTCACCGAGGAGAAACCCGAGCTGCGCGACAAGGCGTTCCTCGTCTCTCTCGCCGTGTTCGACAAGGCGCCGTACGCAGTGACCGCCGAGCTCGCGGACGGCCTCTTCGTACGCCTGCACCAGATCCAGGACCCCGGGCTGCCGCCGCCCATCCCCGTCTTCGGCAGCTCCCGCCAGGAGCGGCTCCGGCTCGCGCACGCCGATGGGTACGTGACCGTGGAGGTCACCGAGTGGGGTCCCCTGGAGGGCAAGTTCTGCGCCCGGTTCCGGGATGAACGGACGGCTCCGATGCTGCTGGAGGAGGTGTGGAACCTCCACCCGTCCGCCCGCCCGGCCTTCGCGGAGTGGATCCGCAAGCTGGCCGACGACCGCCGTCCGCTGGTGCGGACCCGCGCGGCGTCGGCAGCGGCACTGCTCGCCACGGCCGATCTGTCGTCCGCCATGGCTCACCTCATCGAGCCGTGGGCCGACGGCCGTAAGCCGCATGCCTGGCTGACCGCGGCCAACGCCCTGACCATGGCCCAACTGCTGAAGGTGCCGACCGTCTCTCGGATCCTGCACGACTGGTGCACCGGGGACGTCGAGAGCCGCCGCTGGACGGCGATCCGCGCCTACGGCCTCCTGGGACCGATGCACCACAAGGAGACGCTGACGGCCCTCGTGGACGCCATGCACCGGCCCCCGTCCGCCGAAGCCGAGAGCGGCCGGGAGAACGTGGAGATGGCGGAGGAGGCCCGCCAGCTCGCCGACGCCCTCGAACTGCTGCTCCTCGCCGTACGTGACCCCGTACTGGCAAGCCTCACCGACCTCCTCCGCACCGACCGCGCGGTCCGTCCGCACGTCCTGCTCGCCTTCCTCCAGGCCTGCAAGCAGACGAAGGACGACGAGAGCGACCGTCCGCCCGTCCTCGACTGGTACGCGCGGGCCGCGGCGGCCCAGGACCCGACGGCCGCCCGGCACCTTGCCGATTTCTGGGACGCGCTGCTCGCCGATCGGACGCACAACCCGCAGGCCCTCGGCGTGCTGCGTGGCTGGGTGCGCGGGGCCGACGACGATCCAGAGTCCGAGCGGGCCCTCGAGGCACTGCTCGGCGCCCTCGTCGCCACGCCCACCAACCTTCAGCGGATCAGCCATCTGCTCCGGGCGATCCGCGAATCCAAAACAGCTTCCTCGCCGACCGCAGATCGGCTGCTGAAGCACCTCGCCCTCGACTGACCCGCATCGGAGGCCGACCGTGGAACAACCCGAGCAAGAGCAACTGGACTGGTTCCAGCAGCAGCCCGAGCCCCCCGCCGCCCCTCACACCGACGCCGATCCTGTCCGCACCGTCTGGCAGCTCCCGCGCTTCCGCCTCGGCGGCCGGCGTTTCACCGGACGCATCGACCACGCCTTGGTCTGCGTGACACGAAAGGGGGCGTACGAGACCTTCCCACCGCCCGACCGTCCCACGTCCGTGCGGCGCTACATCGCCGTATACGAGGTGGATACGGACCCGCATGCCTTCCAGCTGAACGTGCCCCTGCCCAGCCTGGTCGACAGCTTCGAGTTCGAGGTCACCGCCGACATCGGCTGGCGGGTCGCCCACCCGGCGTTGTTCGTCCGCAGTCAGGAACGGGACGTGCCCGGCCTGCTCACACGTGAGCTGCTGCCGCTGATGCGGGCCGCCGGCCGCTGCCATCCCATCGAGGCCGGGGCCGAGGCAGAGCAGGCCGTACAGCAGGCCGTTCGGGACGCGACCTGGCTCGGCCAGGCCCAAGGCCTGCACGTCACCTGCTCCATACGCCTGCGACACGACGCCACCGAGCGCTCCCACCAGGCCCGCTTGCGCACCGCCCGGCACGAACTGGAGGCCGCGAAACCGGAGCACGCCGCGGCCCTGCTCCGCGAGTCGTACGAGGCCGAGCGCAGGGCCGAACGGGTCAGGTTCTACGAACTCACCCTGGCCAGGGGCGGCACCGCCGCGCTTGCCGTGCATCTGGCGGCGCACCCCGACGAGACCCAGCTCGTCCTGGACCACCTCCAGGCCGGCCAGAACAGACTGCTGGACACCCAGGTGAGCCTGATCAACCAGGCCTTGGAAAACAAGCAGCTGGAGGGCTACCAGCTCGATGAGCCCCACAAGCTCATCGCCGAGCGGATGAAGGCCATCCTGCGGACCACGGACCCGTCCATCCCGCCCGAGCGCGACGCGGAGTCCACATGAACCCGCCGGACGATCCGGAGATGCGCGCGGGTGTCCAGTTGCTCGCCGATCTCCGCAGCGAAATCGCCCGCGCCGACGCGAAGGCCACCGTTCTGGTCGGCGCGCTCGGCATCTCGGCGGGCGTGCTGGCCGCCCTGCTGACCAACAGTGGGTGCAGTCCAGCTCAACTGTCCACGCCTGCGGCCCTGCTGTGGTGGGCCGGGGCGGCGTCCTTGGTCATCGCACTGTTCGCCCTCCTGCTGGCCGTCATGCCCCGCTACCGAAGCAGCAACTGGACGCCCGGCCACCCGCTCACCTACTTCGGCGACGTACGACGAGCCGCACGAGCCGGCCGGCTCACCTCGGCCCTCGCGGAGACGGGCCGCGACCCCGTCCGTGGTGTCGTGCTCGCCCTCGCCGAGACGAGCGGCATCGCCGCCCGCAAGCACTTCTGGATCCGGACCGGACTGGTCTCGTTCGGCTGCGCGACCGTTCTGTTCCCCGGATCGATGTTCCTCACCTGACCCTCGCCGCTTCGTGCCCCGCACGGAAAGGAAGGCCCATGACCACGTCCCCACCGGACCACGACGACCTCCCCCACCGCCCCGGCCGCGTCCACATCACCGCCCGGCAGCGCTGGACGGACATCACCGCCCTCGGCTCGCTGGCGCTGCACCTTCCCCATGTGGCGGCCAGCCTGGCCGTTGTCTTTCTCCTGTCGTACGCCTTGGCTTCCATGAGCAGTCTGCCGTGGTGGCTTCTCTTCGGCTGCTGGGTCCTGAGCGGAGCACTGGTCTTCCACCGGCCGTGCGAGCGGCTCATGGCGAGGTGGCTGTTCCGACTGCGCTACCCCACTCCGGACGAGGACGGGCGACTGCGTCCCGTCTGGCGTGAGGTGACCGCCCGGGCCGGAGTGGACGCAGACGCCTATCAGCTGTGGATCGAGGAGAGCGATGCGGTCAACGCCATGGCGGCGGCCGGTCACATCGTCGGCGTGACCAGTCACTCGCTGCGGACGCTGACGCCCGGGCAGCTCGCCGGCGTCCTCGCCCACGAGCTGGGCCACCACACGAGGGGACACGCGTGGGCCTCGCTGCTGTCCCTCTGGTACGCCCTGCCGGCCCGGCTCGCCTGGCGTCTGCTGCTGCGGCTGGCCACCCGGCTGGACCGGCTCCCGACAGGTACGGCCGCCGTGGTGATCGGCGTGTCCGGCGCGGCCGTGGTCGCACTGGCGACCGCCACGTACGGGCTGATCTTCCTGCCGCTGGCCACGCCGTATCTGGTGGCCGCCGTCGCTCGGCGCTCAGAGCTCCGGGCCGACGAGCATGCCGCAGGCCTCGGCTTCGCGCCACAGCTGATGGCCGTACTGCATCAGGAGCGCGACCGGGCGGAGTCCCGTCGCGTCCCGGCCACCGCCCCGGGGACCGCCTTCACGAAGGAAGGGATGATCGCGCGACTGCTCGACTCCCATCCCGATGTCCACACCCGGCTCCATCACTTACAGGCCCATGTGGAGAGCAAGCACTGACACGCCAAAGGGCGGTCACCCCAAAGGATGACCGCCCTCGGCTCAAGCGACTCGCTTACTGGTTGTACGGACCGTAGTCGTAGTCCTCCAGCGGCACGGCCTGGCCGGAGCCCGTGCCGAACGGCGAGTAGTCGATGTCGTCGTAGCCGACGGCCGAGTACATCGCGGCCTTGGCCTCCTCGGTCGGCTCCACCCGGATGTTGCGGTAGCGGGACAGACCCGTACCGGCCGGGATGAGCTTACCGATGATGACGTTCTCCTTGAGGCCGATCAGGGAGTCGGACTTGGCGTTGATCGCCGCGTCCGTGAGGACCCTGGTCGTCTCCTGGAAGGACGCCGCCGACAGCCAGGACTCCGTGGCCAGCGAGGCCTTGGTGATGCCCATGAGCTGCGGACGACCGGAGGCCGGGTGACCGCCCTCCTGGACCACACGACGGTTCTCGGTCTCGAACTTCGAGCGCTCGACCAGCTCGCCGGGCAGCAGCTCGGCGTCGCCGGACTCGATGATCGTCACGCGGCGGAGCATCTGCCGGATGATGATCTCGATGTGCTTGTCGTGGATCGACACACCCTGCGAGTTGTACACCTTCTGGACCTCGCCGACCAGGTGGACCTGGACGGCACGCTGGCCCAGGATGCGCAGCACGTCGTGCGGGTTGGTGGCACCCACGGTGAGCTTCTGGCCCACCTCGACGTGCTCGCCCTCGCTGACCAGGAGTCGGGCGCGCTTCGAGATCGGGTACGCCGTCTCGTCGCTGCCGTCGTCCGGCGTGATGACGATCTTCTTGGTCTTCTCGGTCTCCTCGATCCGGACGCGGCCGGAGGCCTCGGAGATCGGGGCGACACCCTTCGGGGTACGGGCCTCGAAGAGCTCGACGACACGCGGCAGACCCTGGGTGATGTCGTCACCGGCCACACCACCGGTGTGGAAGGTACGCATCGTCAGCTGGGTACCGGGCTCACCGATGGACTGGGCGGCGATGATGCCGACCGCCTCACCGATGTCGACCAGCTTGCCGGTGGCCAGCGAACGGCCGTAGCACATGGCGCAGGTGCCGACGGCGGACTCGCAGGTCAGGACCGAGCGGGTCTTGACCTCCTCGACGCCGTGGCGGACCAGCTCGTCGATGAGCACGTCGCCGAGGTCCGTACCGGCCGGGGCCAGCACCTTGCCGTCGACCACGATGTCCTCGGCGAGGCAGCGCGCGTACACGGACGTCTCGACGTCCTCCGCCTTGAGCAGCGTGCCCTCGGCGTTCCGGCTCGCGATCTTGAGACGCAGACCGCGCTCGGTGCCGCAGTCCTCCTCGCGAATGATGACGTCCTGGGAGACGTCGACCAGACGACGGGTGAGGTAACCCGAGTCGGCGGTACGCAGAGCGGTGTCCGCCAGACCCTTACGGGCACCGTGCGTGGAGATGAAGTACTCCAGCACGGACAGACCCTCACGGAACGACGCCTTGATGGGCCGCGGGATCGTCTCGTTCTTCGCGTTCGACACCAGACCACGCATACCGGCGATCTGACGCATCTGCATCATGTTGCCTCGTGCACCCGAGTTCACCATCATGAAGATCGGGTTGGTCTTCGGGAAGTTGTCGTTCATCGCCTCGGCGACCTCGTTGGTCGCCTTGGTCCAGATCGCGATGAGTTCCTGCGTGCGCTCGTCCTTGGTGATCAGACCGCGCTCGTACTGCTTCTGGACCTTCTCGTCCTGCGCCTCGTAGCCCTTGACGATCTCCTTCTTCGCCTCGGGAACGACGACGTCGGAGATGGCCACGGTGACACCGGAACGGGTCGCCCAGAAGAAGCCGGCCGCCTTCAGGTTGTCGAGCGTCGCCGCCACGATGACCTTCGGGTAGCGCTCGGCGAGGTCGTTGACGATCTCGGAGAGCTGCTTCTTGCCGACCTCGTAGTCGACGAACGGGTAGTCCTCGGGCAGCAGCTCGTTGAAGAGCGCACGGCCCAGGGTGGTGTTCAGCCGGAAGCTGTCACCCTGCTGCCACTCGGGCTCGCCCTCCTCACGCGCCGGCGGGGTCCAGCCGCGCGGCGGGATGGTGCCGACCGGGAAGCGGACGTCGATCCTCGACTGGAGCGACAGCTCGCCCGCGTCGAAGGCCATGATCGCCTCGGCGACCGAGGCGAAGGAACGGCCCTCACCCTTGAGGTCGCGCATCTCGCCGTCGGTGGTGAGGAAGAACAGACCGAGGACCATGTCCTGGGTCGGCATCGTCACCGGGCGGCCGTCGGCCGGCTTGAGGATGTTGTTCGAGGACAGCATCAGGATGCGGGCCTCGGCCTGCGCCTCCGCGGACAGCGGCAGGTGCACGGCCATCTGGTCACCGTCGAAGTCCGCGTTGAACGCGGTGCAGACGAGCGGGTGGATCTGAATGGCCTTGCCCTCGACCAGCTGCGGCTCGAAGGCCTGGATGCCGAGGCGGTGCAGCGTGGGCGCACGGTTCAGCAGAACCGGGTGCTCCGCGATGACCTCTTCCAGCACGTCGTACACGACCGTGCGGCCGCGCTCGACCATCCGCTTGGCGCTCTTGATGTTCTGCGCGTGGTTCAGGTCGACCAGGCGCTTCATCACGAACGGCTTGAAGAGCTCCAGCGCCATCGCCTTCGGCAGACCGCACTGGTGCAGCTTCAGCTGCGGACCGACGACGATCACGGAACGCGCGGAGTAGTCCACACGCTTACCGAGCAGGTTCTGACGGAAGCGACCCTGCTTACCCTTCAGCATGTCGCTGAGGGACTTCAGCGGGCGGTTACCGGGACCGGTGACCGGACGGCCACGGCGGCCGTTGTCGAACAGCGCGTCGACGGCCTCCTGCAGCATGCGCTTCTCGTTGTTCACGATGATCTCGGGCGCACCGAGGTCTAGAAGGCGCTTCAGGCGGTTGTTCCGGTTGATCACACGGCGGTACAGGTCGTTCAGGTCGGAGGTCGCGAAGCGGCCACCGTCCAGCTGCACCATCGGACGCAGGTCCGGCGGGATGACCGGGACGCAGTCCAGCACCATGCCCTTGGGGCTGTTGCTGGTCTGCAGGAACGCGGAGACGACCTTCAGGCGCTTGAGCGCACGGGTCTTCTTCTGGCCCTTGCCGGTCCGGATGATCTCGCGGAGCTTCTCGGCCTCCTCGTCGAGGTCGAAGGACTCCAGGCGCTTCTGCAGCGCCGCGGCACCCATCGAGCCGTCGAAGTACGTGCCGAAGCGGTCACGCAGCTCGCGGTAGAGCAGCTCGTCGCCCTCGAGGTCCTGGACCTTGAGGTTCTTGAAGCGGTTCCACACCTCGTCGAGCCGGTCGATCTCGCGCTGCGCACGGTCACGCAGCTGCTTCATCTCGCGCTCGGCACCCTCACGCACCTTGCGGCGCACATCGGCCTTGGCGCCCTCGGCCTCCAGCTCGGCCAGGTCGGTCTCGAGCTTCTTGGCGCGGGCCTCCAGGTCGGCGTCGCGGCGCTGCTCGATCTGCTGGCGCTCGACGGAGACGTGGGCCTCCAGCGAGGGCAGGTCGCGCGTACGGCGCTCCTCGTCGACGTACGTGATCATGTACGCCGCGAAGTAGATGACCTTCTCCAGGTCCTTCGGGGCGAGGTCGAGCAGGTAACCCAGCCGCGACGGGACGCCCTTGAAGTACCAGATGTGCGTGACGGGCG
This sequence comes from Streptomyces sp. SID5464, assembly GCF_009862985.1. Taxonomy (NCBI): domain Bacteria; kingdom Bacillati; phylum Actinomycetota; class Actinomycetes; order Kitasatosporales; family Streptomycetaceae; genus Streptomyces; species Streptomyces sp. SID5464. The sequence goes on from NZ_WWIQ01000007.1 coordinate 183,579, forward strand.
CGGCGAGCTCGATGTGGCCCATCCGCTCACGGCGCACCTTGGCGCGCGTGACCTCGACGCCACAGCGCTCACAGATGATGCCCTTGAAGCGGACGCGCTTGTACTTGCCGCAGTAGCACTCCCAGTCCCGGGTCGGACCGAAGATCTTCTCGCAGAAGAGTCCGTCCTTTTCGGGCTTGAGCGTGCGGTAGTTGATGGTCTCGGGCTTCTTGACCTCGCCGTGGCTCCACTGACGGATGTCGTCAGCGGTAGCCAGACCGATCCGGAGCTCGTCGAAGAAGTTGACGTCGAGCACTATGCGTCAATCCCTCTCAGGGTTGTAAGTCTTTGGTCTGATACGGGGGTCCTGGGGCCGGCGGACCTTGGGTCTCCCAAGGTCCGCCGGACTCCCGTCAGACCTCTTCGACGCTGCTCGGCTCGCGCCGGGACAGGTCGATGCCGAGCTCCTCCGCAGCGCGGAAGACGTCCTCGTCGGTGTCACGCATCTCGATGGACATACCGTCGCTGGACAGCACCTCCACGTTCAGGCAGAGAGACTGCATCTCCTTGATGAGCACCTTGAAGGACTCGGGGATGCCGGGCTCGGGGATGTTCTCGCCCTTGACGATGGCCTCGTAGACCTTCACGCGGCCGGTCACGTCGTCGGACTTGATGGTCAGCAGCTCCTGGAGGGCGTACGCGGCGCCGTAAGCCTCCAGCGCCCACACCTCCATCTCGCCGAAGCGCTGGCCACCGAACTGGGCCTTACCACCCAGCGGCTGCTGGGTGATCATCGAGTACGGGCCGGTCGAACGGGCGTGCAGCTTGTCGTCGACCAGGTGGTGCAGCTTGAGGATGTACATGTACCCGACCGAGATCGGGTCCGGGAACGGCTCACCGGAGCGGCCGTCGAACAGCCGTGCCTTGCCGGACGGGAGGACCAGGCGGTCACCGTCGCGGTTCGGGATGGTGTGCTCCAGCAGACCGGCCAGCTCGTCCTCGCGGGCACCGTCGAAGACCGGCGTCGCGACGTTGGTCCGCGGCGGGACCTGGTCGGCGTCGATGGCCTGGAGGCGCTGGGCCCACTCGTCGGCGAGACCGGAGACGTCCCAGCCCTGGCTGGCGAGCCAGCCGAGGTGGATCTCCAGGACCTGACCCGGGTTCATCCGGGACGGCACACCGAGCGGGTTGAGGATGATGTCGACCGGGGTGCCGTCCTCCAGGAACGGCATGTCCTCGATCGGCAGGATCTTGGAAATGACGCCCTTGTTACCGTGGCGGCCGGCGAGCTTGTCACCGTCGGTGATCTTGCGCTTCTGCGCGACGTAGACGCGCACCAGCTGGTTCACACCGGGGGGAAGCTCGTCGCCCTCCTCGCGGTCGAAGACGCGCACACCGATGACCTTGCCGGTCTCACCGTGCGGCACCTTCAGCGAGGTGTCACGGACCTCACGGGCCTTCTCACCGAAGATCGCGCGCAGCAGGCGCTCCTCGGGCGTCAGCTCGGTCTCACCCTTGGGCGTGACCTTGCCGACGAGGATGTCACCGGCGATGACCTCGGCACCGATGCGGATGATGCCGCGCTCGTCGAGGTCGGCGAGGACCTCCTCGGAGACGTTCGGGATGTCCCGGGTGATCTCCTCGGGGCCGAGCTTGGTGTCACGGGCGTCGACCTCGTGCTCCTCGATGTGGATCGAGGAGAGGACGTCGTCCTGCACGAGGCGCTGCGACAGGATGATCGCGTCCTCGTAGTTGTGACCCTCCCACGGCATGAACGCCACGAGCAGGTTCTTGCCCAGCGCCATCTCGCCTCGCTGGGTGGCCGGACCGTCGGCGAGGACCTGGCCCTCGATGATCCGGTCGCCCTCGGCGACGATGACCTTCTGGTTGACCGAGGTGCCCTGGTTGGAGCGGGCGAACTTGGCCAGGCGGTACGTGATGTACGTGCCGTCGTCGTTGGCGGTGGTGATGTAGTCCGCGGAGACCTCCTGGACCACACCCGGCTTCTCGGCCTTGACCACGTCGCCGGCGTCGACCGCGGAGCGGTACTCCATGCCGGTGCCGACGAGCGGGGACTCCGCCTGGATCAGCGGAACGGCCTGGCGCATCATGTTCGCGCCCATGAGGGCACGGTTGGCGTCGTCGTGCTCCAGGAAGGGGATCATGGCGGTCGCGACCGACACCATCTGGCGCGGCGAGACGTCCATGTAGTCCACGTCCTCGGGGCCGACGTAGTCGACCTCGCCGCCCTTACGGCGGACCAGCACGCGGGCCTCGGCGAAGCGGAGGTCGTCCGTCAGCGGCGCGTTGGCCTGCGCGATGACGAAGCGGTCCTCCTCGTCGGCCGTGAGGTAGTCGACCTGGTCGGTGACCTGGCCCTCGAACACCTTGCGGTACGGGGTCTCGACGAAACCGAACGCGTTCACCCGGCCGTAGGTGGCGAGCGAGCCGATCAGACCGATGTTCGGGCCTTCGGGGGTCTCGATCGGGCACATGCGGCCGTAGTGCGAGGGGTGCACGTCACGGACCTCGAAGCCGGCCCGCTCACGGGACAGACCACCCGGGCCGAGCGCGGACAGACGCCGCTTGTGCGTCAGACCCGACAGCGGGTTGTTCTGGTCCATGAACTGGGACAGCTGGCTGGTGCCGAAGAACTCCTTGATGGAGGCGACGACCGGCCGGATGTTGATCAGGGTCTGCGGCGTGATCGCCTCGACGTCCTGGGTCGTCATCCGCTCGCGGACGACACGCTCCATCCGCGCCAGACCCGTGCGGACCTGGTTCTGGATGAGCTCGCCGACGCTGCGCAGGCGGCGGTTGCCGAAGTGGTCGATGTCGTCGGTCTCGACGACCACGGACGTGCCGTTGTCACCGACCGTCTCGGTCTCGCCGGCGTGCAGCTTCACCAGGTACTTGATCGTCGCGATGATGTCCTCGACGGTCAGGATCCCGGCGTCCAGCGGGGTGTCCGTACCCAGCTTCTTGTTGACCTTGTAGCGGCCGACCTTGGCCAGGTCGTAGCGCTTGGGGTTGAAGTACAGGTTCTCCAGCAGCGTCTGCGCGGCCTCACGCGTGGGGGGCTCGCCCGGGCGCAGCTTGCGGTAGATGTCGAGCAGCGCGTCGTCCTGGCCCTGGGTGTGGTCCTTCTCCAGGGTGGCGCGCATGGACTCGTACTCGCCGAACTCCTCGAGGATCTGCTCGGTGGTCCAGCCGAGCGCCTTGAGCAGGACGGTGACGGACTGCTTGCGCTTGCGGTCGATGCGGACACCGACCATGTCGCGCTTGTCGATCTCCATCTCCAGCCAGGCACCCCGGGACGGGATGATCTTGGCGGAGAAGATGTCCTTGTCGGACGTCTTGTCGATGGAGGAGTCGAAGTAGACACCGGGCGAGCGGACGAGCTGCGACACCACGACCCGCTCGGTGCCGTTGATGACGAAGGTGCCCTTGTTCGTCATGAGCGGGAAGTCGCCCATGAAGACCGTCTGGGACTTGATCTCACCGGTCTCGTTATTGGTGAACTCGGCGGTGACGAAGAGCGGGGCCGCGTACGTGAAGTCGCGCTCCTTGCACTCGTCGATCGAGTTCTTCGGCGGCTCGAAGCGGTGGTCGCGGAAGGTCAGCGACATCGACCCGCTGAAGTCCTCGATCGGGGAGATCTCCTCGAAGATCTCCTCGAGCCCGGACTTGGTGGGGACGTCCTGACCGTTCTCCAGAGCCTCCTCGACCCGACTCTGCCAGGCCGTGTTGCCGAGCAGCCAGTCGAAGCTCTCGGTCTGCAGCGCGAGCAGGTTCGGAACCTCGAGAGGCTCCTTGATCTTTGCAAAAGAGATGCGCAGCGGGGCAGTGCTGGCGCCGTTGTTCGTATTCGCGGTCGAGGCGTTGCGCGAGGCGGCCAAGAGGGGGTCCTTCCGAGGGCTCGGACTCACTACGCGCGTACCGGCCCCTCTCCCGTACACGGAGACAAGCTGTGTCCGATCGGGCCGAAGGGCCAGGTCAGACGTGTCTTGTCGTCGATGCTCGGGCGAGGGCAGACCCCTGGTGACGGGCAGGGGACAGCTAACAGGCAGCGCAAAGGGTCAGTGTAGCCACTTGGCACACTGATGTCCAGTGCGGGTTCTGAAACCCGTGTTTACCCTCGTTGTTCCACTCCTGCGACAAGGCGCTGCCCTCAACGCACGTTGATACTGCCCTCTTCGTCGCCGATCCATACCTCGGATTCGGATCCTTGTGACGACGCGTCCTGAGAATTGCGCGCTGCGTGCGGTTCGTCAAGGCCCCCCTGCCCGAACCGGGGCCCGCCCAGAGACACGACGAAGATCACCATACCCCCCGCCACAGAGGGTGCAAGCAACCGTGGCCGGGCCCCGGAAACGCCGAAGAGCGACCACCCGGATGGATGATCGCTCTTCGGCGCTTACGCGTTACACGCCCAGGGGGACGTGTCGTGGATCCTGGCGGATCCGGGAGGTCTTACTTGACCTCGACGGAGGCACCGGCGCCCTCGAGGGACTCCTTCGCCTTGTCGGCGGCCTCCTTGTTGACCTTCTCCAGAACCGGCTTCGGCGCACCGTCGACCAGGTCCTTGGCCTCCTTCAGGCCCAGGGAGGTCAGCTCACGCACGACCTTGATGACCTGGATCTTCTTGTCGCCGGCACCGGTGAGGATGACGTCGAACTCGTCCTTCTCCTCGGCGGCCTCGGCGGCGGCGCCACCAGCGGCACCACCGGCGACGACGACCGGGGCGGCCGCGGCGGCGGTGACGTCGAACTTCTCCTCGAACGCCTTCACGAACTCGGAGAGCTCGATGAGGGTCATCTCCTCGAACTGCGCGAGCAGGTCTTCCTGGCTGAGCTTCGCCATGATGGCGGTCCTTCCACTAAATCGGCAGGTGCCGGATGTACATGTGAGGCGGGCGTACGTCTGGCCCGCTACGGTCGTCGCGTTCAGGCAGCGGCGGCCGGGATGCGAGCCGAGTTACTCGGCACCGCCCTGCTCGTCCTGCTTGGCACGGAGCGCGTCCACGGTGCGGACGAGCTTCGACGGCAGCGCCTGGAAGACAGAGGCAGCCTGGGACTGCTTGCCCTTCATGGCACCGGCCAGCTTGGAGAGCAGAACCTCGCGGGACTCGAGGTCCGCAAGCTTCTTGATCTCATCGGCGGACAACGCCTTGCCGTCAAGGACGCCGCCCTTGATGACGAGGTTGGGGTTGTCCTTGGCGAAGTCACGGAGACCCTTCGCCGCCTCGACCGGGTCACCGGTCACGAAGGCGACGGCCGACGAACCCGTGAAGAGGTCGTCGATCGCGGTGATCCCGGCCTCGTTGGCCGCAATCTTGGTCAGCGTGTTCTTCGCCACACGGTAATGAGCGTTCTCACCGAGTGAACGACGCAGCTGCTGGAGCTGCGCCACGGTGAGACCGGTGTACGCAGTAACGACAGCGCCGTTGGAGTCGCGGAACTTGTCCCGCATCTCCTCGACGGCATCGACCTTGTCAGGCCTCGCCATGAGCCTCGGCCTCCTTCCGGGTGATTCGGACCGCGCGGACCCGAAGGAGGACTGGGGAAAACGAAACGCCCCGGCGCAGGGCACGGGGCGCTGCTCGACCGTATGTACGCGCGCACGGGGCGCGGACTACGGGAGCTTCTCCAGTGTCACCTGCGCGGGCCGTCCGCCGTTCAGCGGATCCTTCGGCCACCGCGCCCTCGTCCGAGCGCGCGGTAAACGACCAGCGGTCTTTGGCTTCTGTAGGAGGGTACGGGAACGGATCGCCGTCAAGCAAATCCGCCCGTACGACGGATCAGCTCGCGTCGAGTTCCTTGAACAGGTCGGCGAGGTCGGCGACGTCCTTGGCCGGCGGGGCCGTGACGTTCACCGGCTTGTTGTAGTCGAGGAAGGTGATGGTCATGTCGAGCGGGCCCTTGTCGGCGTCACCCTTCATGCGGAACTGCTTGGTGTGGTCGTCGCCGTCGACCCACATGTCCATCGTGAGCTTGTCGACACCCAGCTTCTCGTACTGCTTGATGCTCTTCTCGCGCTGCTCGCGGGTGTCCGCCTTGCCGCCCTTGAGGGACGCGCGCAGGTCCTTGAGCGTGACGGTGCCCGTGTAGTGGGTCGTCTCGACGCCCTCGACCTTCTCGGAGCCGACCTTCTTCACGTCCTTGGCGCCCGTGAGGAAGGTGGACTCCGCCGCCGGATTCTGCTCGGCCTGGTTAGCGGACCCCAGCTGGTCCAGGTCCTTGCCCGCGTCGGACCCGGACAGGTCGAACTTCATCCAGGTCTTGCCGTCCATCTCCTTGGCCATCTCGGCTCCCCCACCGATGTACATGGCCTTGTCGACGAGGCGGATCTCCATGGCCTCGGTGGCTCCCTGAGCGGGCGCCGTCATCTTCATGCTCATGGCGATCGTGGGCTTCAGGCGCATCGACGCCTCGCCCTTGACCTGGCCCGACTCCGGCACCGTGCCGCTCATGCGGTAGCGGAGGGACGTGATGTCCTCCGTGTTCTTCGCCGCCTTGGCGACCGCGGCCGCGGGCGTCATCTCCGGCGACTGCTCCGAACCGCAGCCGACAGCACCGGCGGCGAGGAGCAGGGCGCCCAGCCCGGCAACAGGTATGGATGTCCTCATGTGATTCCCCCCAAGGAATACTTGATTGCTTCACAGCAAGGCCGTGAGCCTATCCCAGAGGGGCACAAGTGATCTATGCGGATTCACGGGGGGGCTCAGGGCGTACCGGCCTTCTTCCGCATCAGGTCCTCGAAGTCCCCGGTGTCGGACCGCGGGGGCCGCTGGGCCCGGACGGGCACGCCGTAGTCGCCGTAGTGCGCGGTCTGGGTCATCAGACCCGTGCTCATCCGCGCCTTCTCCACCTTCTTGACCAGCAGGTTCCGCTCGTCGATCCAGATGTCGACGGTCTCGGTGGTGACGCCGGCCTCGATGAGCTGTTTCTTCAGGGCGGCGTCGGTGACGTCCGCGGCGGCCACGGTGCCGGAGTAGTGCGTGGCGGGCCGGCCGCGCACGGACTCCTCTCCGGCCTTTCTGACGTCCCCGGAGGCCAGCAGGAGCTTGACGGACTGGTTCGGCGTGGTGGTGCGCATCTGGTCGCCGAGGTGGGCGCCGGAGCCGCCGGCGACGGCTTCCAGGTCCTCGTAGGCGTACCGGATCCAGTGCTTGCCGCCGGCCTGCTCGGCGAACTTCTCGCCCATGCGCGCGTAGTAGGCGTCGGGCAGGTAGCGGGCCTCCATGGAGGTGCTGCCGAGCCGGCGCATGGTGTCGGCCAGGGTGCCGCCGGTGTACGTGATGGTCAGCGTCCCGGTGATGGCATCGCCCCAGCCGAGGGTGCCGTCGGCGGTCATGGACATCAGCGCGCCCATGGTCGTCGTGGACTCGACCCGGGCGGACCCGGCCCGCTGGGTCGCGCGCTCGGCGGAGCGCAGGGCCGCGAGGGACCTGCCGTGCGCGGCGCGGTCGTCGTCCTTGCCTGGGCCGTCGGAGGAGTCCGGTGAGGTGCAGGCGGCCACCCCCGTCAGCGCGCTCGCCACCGCCAGCACCAGGCCCACGCCGCGCACGGTCGTGCCCTGCATACGTCCCCCCGTTCGCATCCGGTTCCCGCACGTTAACCCAGGCCACCGGCGTACGTACCGGAAAAGGGAACGGGCCCCGCACCTGTAAGAGGTGCGGGGCCCGTGACCGGTTGGGTGAGCCGTCAGGCTCAGACCGCGGCCGGGTCCTCCTCGACGAGGAGGTTGCGGGTGCGGTTCGGGTCGACCGGGATGCCGGGGCCCATCGTGGTGGTGATGGCGGCCTTCTTGATGTACCGGCCCTTGGCGGCGGACGGCTTCAGACGCAGGATCTCCTCCAGCGCCGCGCCGTAGTTCTCCACCAGCTTGGTGTCGTCGAAGGACGACTTGCCGATGATGAAGTGCAGGTTCGCGTGCTTGTCCACGCGGAACTCGATCTTGCCGCCCTTGATCTCGGTCACGGCCTTGGCCACGTCCGGGGTCACGGTGCCGGTCTTCGGGTTCGGCATCAGACCACGCGGACCGAGCACCCGGCCGAGGCGGCCGACCTTGCCCATGAGGTCCGGGGTGGCGACGACGGCGTCGAAGTCCAGACGGCCCTTCGACACCTCGTCGATCAGCTCGTCGGCGCCGACGATGTCGGCGCCCGCGGCACGCGCGGCCTCGGCACGGTCGCCGGTCGCGAAGACCAGGACCCGGGCGGTCTTACCGGTGCCGTGCGGGAGGTTCACGGTGCCACGGACCATCTGGTCGGCCTTGCGCGGGTCGACACCCAGACGGAAGGCGACCTCGACGGTGCCGTCGAACTTGGTCGTGGAGGTCTCCTTGGCGAGACGGACGGCCTCGAGCGGGGCGTAGAGCTTCTCCCGGTCGATCTTGGCGTCCGCAGCGCGAAGGGACTTGCTGCGCTTGCTCACTACTGCTCCTGTGGATTCTTAGGAGTCGTGGTCCGGGCCGAGCAGGCCCTGCCACTTCTGCGGATGGGGTTGGGGCTCAGCCCTCGACCGTGACGCCCATGGAACGGGCGGTGCCGGCGATGATCTTCTCGGCGGCGTCCAGGTCGTTGACGTTGAGGTCGGGCATCTTGGTGGTGGCGATCTCGCGGACCTGGTCGCGCGTGATCTTCGCGACCTTGGTCTTGTGCGGCTCGCTGGAGCCCTTCGCCACGCCCGCGGCCTTGAGGATCATCTTCGCGGCCGGCGGGGTCTTGGTGATGAAGGTGAAGGAACGGTCCTCGTAGACCGTGATCTCCACCGGCACGACCCAGCCACGCTGCGACTCGGTCGCGGCGTTGTAGGCCTTGCAGAACTCCATGATGTTGACGCCGTGCTGGCCCAGCGCGGGACCGACCGGCGGGGCCGGGTTGGCGGCACCGGCCTGGATCTGGAGCTTGATGAGCCCCGTGACCTTCTTCTTCTTGGGAGGCATGTGCTCTCTCCGGGTCCTAGTGAGAGGTTTCCAGCCTCTGATCCGGATCAGCCGGATGGAGGCATACCGCACAACGATAACGGGTATCCATGTGCGGCCAAAAACCGAGCAGGTCAGGCGTCCGCTCGAGCGTTCGCCTGACCTGCTCGGAAGCCGGGGTGCTGCTAGTTCTTCTGGATCTGGTCGAAGGAGAGCTCGACCGGCGTCTCGCGGCCGAAGATCTCCACGAGGCCCTTGACCTTCTTCGAGTCCGGGTTGATCTCGTTGATGGTCGCCTGGAGCGTGGCGAACGGGCCGTCGGTGACGGTGACCGAGTCGCCCACCTCGAAGTCCAGCACCTGGACCTCGACCTTGCGCTGCGGAGCCGGCTTGCCCTCGGCCTCGGCGGCCTCACGGGCGGCCTTCTCCTCGGCCTCCGGGGCGAGCATCTTCACGATCTCGTCCAGGGTCAGCGGGTACGGGTCGTAGGCGTTGCCCACGAAGCCGGTGACGCCGGGGGTGTTGCGGACGACACCCCAGGACTCGTTCGTCAGGTCCATGCGGACCAGGACGTAGCCCGGGAGCTTGTTCTGCTTGATCGTCTTGCGGTCGCCGTTCTTGATCTGGACGACCTCTTCCTGCGGCACCTCGGCCTGGAAGATGTAGTCCTCGACGTTCAGCGAGACGGCGCGCTGCTCCAGGTTGGTCTTCACGCGGTTCTCGTAGCCGGCGTAGGTGTGGATGACGTACCACTCGCCGGGCAGGACCCGCAGCTCCTCGCGGAGCTTCTCGATCGGGTCGCGGTCGTCCTCGGGCTCTTCCTCGGCTTCTTCCGCGGCCTCTTCACCGGACTCGGGCTCCGCCTCGGCGGCGTCGTCCGCGACGGCGTCGGCAGCCTCGACCTCGGCGGAGGTCTCGGTGTCCTCGCTGTCCGCGCCCTCGACGGTGTCGAGCTCGTCCTCGACGGACTCGACAGGCTCGATGGCGTCGTTCACGTTCGGGTCAGACACGGTGGCTGCTTCTTCCTGGATACATAGGGGTGGAACATGCGAAAGGAGCGCCGGGTACCTCGGCGCTCTTCGCTGGCGGCTCAGCCGAACACGTACTTGGCGGCGTGGCTGAGTCCATAGTCAATCACGGTGACCAGGCCGATCATGATGACCACGAAGATGATCACCACGGTCGTGTATGTCGTCAGCTGGTTGCGGGTCGGCCAGACGACCTTGCGCAGCTCCGCGACGATCTGGCGGTAGAAGAGAGCGAGCCGCTTCAGCGGGCCCTTCTTGCCGCGCTTGCCGCCCTTGCGGGTCTTCTTGGACTCCGGCGCCTCGTCCTGGGCATCAGGCATGTCGATGGAGCCCACGGCGTCCGTCACTCGTCCTCACCTGATTCCGGGTCGTGGCCGTGCCGCGCCCGGTCTGAGCCGCACGGCGGTGCATTGCTGTACGTACATGCGCACACATCCTGGCGAAGGTGTGTGTAGCAGGGCCGGAGGGACTTGAACCCCCAACCGCTGGTTTTGGAGACCAGTGCTCTACCAATTGAGCTACGACCCTTTGTGTGTCCCCCAACGTACCGCATCCGTCCGGATGCTTGGTGTGCACCGAACGGGCGCGGCCTGCGAGAGGCCAACGAGGTGAGAGTGTACGTGGTCTGCGGCCGGTCGTCGAACAGAAAGGGCTCCGGCGAGGCCTCGTCGGCGGGAGATCGCCCGCGGAGCCGGGGGCGGACGGCCGGTCCCTGGCTGAAGATCGCCCAGGCCGTGCGGTCGATCCGGACTGTTGTTCAAGGGTTTGCCCGGTGTTGTTCAGTCTGTGGAACGTCCGTGCCGCGCACGTTTCCGGTCTGAAACGATGGGGCCCATGAGCGCTGCAACCCCTCCCACCGAGCGCCGGGTCTCCGCCCGAGTCGGCGCGATCTCCGAGTCCGCCACCCTCGCCGTGGACGCCAAGGCCAAGGCCCTCAAGGCCGCCGGGCGGCCGGTGATCGGCTTCGGCGCCGGTGAACCCGACTTCCCGACTCCGGACTACATCGTCGAGGCCGCGATCGAGGCCTGCAAGAACCCGAAGTTCCACCGCTACACGCCGGCCGGCGGTCTGCCCGAGCTGAAGGCCGCGATCGCCGCGAAGACGCTGCGCGACTCGGGCTACGAGGTCGACGCGTCGCAGATCCTCGTCACCAACGGCGGCAAGCAGGCCATCTACGAGGCCTTCGCCGCGATCCTCGACCCGGGCGACGAGGTCATCGTGCCCGCGCCGTACTGGACGACGTACCCGGAGTCGATCCGGCTGGCCGGGGGTGTCCCGGTCGAGGTCGTCGCCGACGAGACCACCGGCTACCGGGTGACCGTCGAGCAGCTGGAGGCGGCCCGTACGGAGAAGACGAAGGTCGTCCTGTTCGTCTCGCCGTCCAACCCGACCGGCGCGGTCTACAGCGAGCAGGAGACCGAGGCGATCGGCCGCTGGGCCGTCGAGCACGGTCTGTGGGTGATGACCGACGAGATCTACGAGCACCTGGTCTACGGCGACGCCTCCGCCGTGTCGCTGCCGGCGGTGCTGCCCGAGCTGCGCGACAGGTGCATCGTGGTGAACGGTGTCGCGAAGACGTACGCGATGACCGGCTGGCGGGTCGGGTGGATCATCGGCCCGAAGGACGTGGTCAAGGCCGCGACGAACCTCCAGTCGCACGCCACGTCGAACGTCTCCAACGTCGCCCAGGCCGCCGCGCTGGCCGCCGTCTCCGGCGACCTGGTCGCCGTCGAGAAGATGCGTGAGGCGTTCGACCGGCGCCGGAAGACCATCGTGCGGATGCTGAACGAGATCGACGGCGTGGTGTGCCCGGAACCGGAGGGTGCGTTCTACGCCTACCCGTCGGTGAAGGCGCTGGTCGGCAAGGAGATCCGGGGTCGGCGGCCCAAGGACACGGTCGAGCTGGCCGCGCTGATCCTGGAGGAGGCCGAGGTCGCGGTGGTGCCGGGTGAGGCGTTCGGCACGCCCGGGTACCTGCGGCTGTCGTACGCGCTGGGTGACGAGGATCTCGTCGAGGGTGTGAGCCGGATGCAGAAGCTGCTGGCGGAGGCGCGGGACTGACGTCCGCTTCGCCGGTCTCCGGCTCTGGGGCACATACCGAATCCGGTATGTGCCCCATTTGTTTGTGCGAGCAAGACCACGAAAGGGGAAACCGCTACCGGGACCGCTGAGGCGTACGGCAGGATCCTGGGATGGAGCGTGTACGTGATGTCTCTGAGCTGCCGAAAGCCCACCTGCACCTGCACTTCACCGGGTCGATGCGGCCCTCGACCGTGCTGGAACTGGCCGACAAGCACGGCGTGCGTCTTCCCGACGCGCTGACCGATGCGCTGGTCGGCGGAGAGCCGCCGAGACTGCGGGCCACGGACGAGCGGGGCTGGTTCCGCTTTCAGCGGCTGTACGACGCGGCGCGCTCGTGTCTGCGTGAGCCGGAGGACATCCAGCGGCTGGTGCGGGAGGCCGCGGAGGAGGATCTGCGGGACGGGTCGGGGTGGCTGGAGATCCAGGTCGATCCGACGTCGTACGCACCGCGGCTGGGCGGGTTGATCCCGGCGCTGGAGATCATCCTGGACGCGGTGGAGACGACGTCGCGGGACACCGGGCTCGGGATGCGGGTGCTGGTCGCGGCGAACCGGATGAAGCACCCGCTGGACGCGCGCACCCTGGCGCGGCTGGCGGTGCGGTACGCGGACCGGGGGGTCGTCGGGTTCGGGCTGTCGAACGACGAGCGGCGGGGCATGGCGCGGGACTTCGACCGGGCGTTCGCGATCGCCCGGGAGGCCGGGCTGCTGTCGGCGCCGCACGGGGGCGAGCTGGCGGGGGCGTCGTCGGTGCGGGACTGTCTGGACGACCTGGGGGCGAACCGGGTCGGGCATGGTGTGCGGGCGGCGGAGAACCCGCAGCTGCTGCGGCGGCTGGCCGAGCGGGGTGTGACCTGTGAGGTGTGCCCGGCGTCGAACGTGGCGTTGGGGGTGTACGAGAAGCCGGAGGACGTGCCGCTGCGGACGTTGTTCGAGGCGGGTGTCCCGATGGCGCTGGGCGCGGACGATCCGCTGCTGTTCGGCTCCCGGCTGGCGGCGCAGTACGAGATCGCGCGGCGGCATCACGGGTTCACGGACGAGGAACTGGCGGAGGTGGCGCGGCAGTCGGTACGGGGGTCGGCGGCGCCGGAGGATGTGAAGACGAAGCTGCTGGCCGGGGTGGACGACTGGCTGCTGTCGTAGCGCCCATCGGGTGGCCGGGGAGGCCGTGCGCGGGTGCGGGCCGCCCTAGCTGCGGGCAGTCGTGCCGCTGGGGCGGCACGGGTGGGCACAGC
>NZ_WWIQ01000007.1:196890-209240 GCF_009862985.1 Streptomyces sp. SID5464
CCTAGCTGCGGGCAGTCGTGCCGCTGGGGCGGCACGGGTGGGCACAGCGGCGCCCCGTACCGCCGGGCTGCGGGCCCGCCCGGCCTCGGTACCGGTGCAGGGTGCCTACAGGCTGACCCCGACCGTCACCGGCTCGTTCACCAGCGTGATCCCGAAGGCCTCGCGGACCCCGGACACGACCTCGCGGGCCAGGGCGAGCAGATCCTCCGTGGTCGCCGAGCCCCGGTTCGTGAGGGCCAGCGTGTGCTTCGTGGAGATACGGGCCGGCCCGTCGCCGTACCCCTTCGTGAAGCCCGCCTTGTCGATCAGCCAGGCCGCGGAGGTCTTGGTACGGCCCTCACCGGCCGGATACGCGGGCGGCTCCACCCCGTCTCCGAGCCGGTCACGCACACGCGCGCGGAACGTCGCGAAGTCGGTGTCCGTGAGGATCGGGTTGGTGAAGAAGGACCCGGCCGACCAGGTGTCGTGGTCCTCGGGGTCCAGGACCATGCCCTTGCCGGCCCGCAGCTTGAGAACCGTGTCACGGGCCGAGGCCAGCGGGACGCGGTCGCCGGCTTCGACACCGAGGGCACGGGCCGTCTCGGCGTACCTGAGGGGGGCGGAGAGACCGCCGGCGTCCTCCAGGGAAAAGCGGACGCGCAGGACCACGTATCGCTCCGGGTCGGACTTGAAGCGGCTGTGGCGGTAGGAGAAGGCGCAGTCCTCGTTGGCCAGGGTGACCGTCTCACCGGTCCGGCGGTCGTAGGCGACGACCTCCGTGATCGTCGAGGAGACCTCCTGGCCGTACGCCCCGACGTTCTGGATGGGGGTCGCGCCCGCCGAGCCGGGGATGCCGGCCAGGCACTCGATGCCGGCCAGGCCCGCCTCCACCGTGCGGGCGACGGCGTCGGTCCACACCTCGCCGGCGGCCAGCTCCAGCCTGGTGCCGTCGAGGGAGTAGCCCTTGGTGGCGATGACGAGGGCGGTGCCCTCGAAGCCCTTGTCGCCGATGACCAGGTTCGAGCCGCCGCCGATGAGGAGCAGCGGGGTGCCCGTCTCGTCGGCTTCGCGTACGACGGCGATCACCTCGTCGTCCGTCGTCGCGGTGATCAGGCGGGTCGCGGGGCCGCCCAGCCGGAAGGTGGTCAGCGGGGCGAGAGGGGCGTCGTGGAGTTCCTGCACGGGCTCAAGAGTACGAGACGGCACTGACCGGCTCCGGCACGCGTGGGTGCGGCCCCCGTCCGGGAGACGAGGGCCGCACGCGCGCGTGGTGTCGTTCAGGGCAGGCGGCGCAGCGCCTCCGACCAGGAGAGCGGGAGGTCGTCGCTGCTCGCCTGCCACGTGGTGAAGCTCGCGTCCCTCATCTGCGGGGCCAGGCCCCGGGCAGCGGGTCCGTGGGCGCCCGTGCGGACGAAGTCCTGGAGTGCGGCCTTCGACTCCCAGGCGGACAGCGTCCAGAAGGTCCGTTTGAAGGGCTTGGCCTTCAGAGTCGCCCCGTAGACGCCGGGGCTGCGGCGCACCTGGCGCCAGACGGCGGGCGTCCCGGCGAGGAACTTCAGCGCTCCCCACAGGGTGCGCGTCTCGAAGCGGGAGGCGAAGACGTGCACCTCGGTGTCGCGGGGCGGGGTGTTGGGGACGGTCCAGGGAAGGGTGGGCATGCTGTTCCTCCTTCGGGTCGTCGGGGTCAGTGGGAAGCGGTCTCCAGCACGGGTGCCGGTTCGGCCGGGACGGCCTGCCGCTCGGTGCGTCGCCGGGTCGGGATCAGCAGGGCTGCGACGCCCGCGAGGGCGACCACCGCGGAGCCCGTCACGAGAGCGGGGCGCATGCCGTCGACGAAGGTCTGACCGGTCTCGTAGCCGCCCTGTGCCGCGAAGATCGACGCCATGACCGCGATGCCGAGCGCTCCGCCCACCTCGCGCAGGGCGTTGTTGGCACCGGAGGCGATGCCCTGCTCCGAGGGCCGGACGCTGGACATCACCAGGTGCGAGGCGGGGGCGAAGAACAGGGCCATGCCGATGCCGCTGACGAGCAGGGCGGGCAGCTGGGCGGCGTAGGAGGCGTCGGCCGTGGCCACGACCGACATGTAGCCGAGGCCCAGGGCCTGGAGGAACAGGCCCGCGGCGACGACCGGGCGGCCGCCGATGCGGTCGGCGAGGATGCCGGCGATCGGGGCGACCAGCATCGGCATGCCGGTCCAGGGCAGCATCCTGAGGCCCGCCTCGGTGGGCGAGTAGCCGAGGACCCCCTGCATGTACTGGCTGAGCAGGAAGATCGAGCCGAACATGCCGAGGAACATCAGCAGGCTCGCCGCGTTGATGCCGGAGAAGGCCCGGGAGCGGAACAGCCGCATCGGGAGCATGGGGTTGGCGGCGCGCGTGCTGTAGAGGACGAATCCGGCGAGCAGCGCGGAGCCCGCGAACAGGCCCGTCAGGACCATCGAGCCGGTCCAGCCGTCGACGGGGCCGCGGACCAGGCCGTAGACGATGCCGAAGAGGCCGCCGCTGGCGAGCAGGGTGCCGGGGATGTCGAGCGGGGCGCCGGTGCCGTGGGACTCGGCGAGGCGGAGGCGGGCGAGGGGCAGCAGGGCCAGGCCCAGCGGGACGTTCAGCCAGAAGATCCACTGCCAGGAGATGTGCTCGGTGAGGGTGCCGCCGACCAGCGGCCCGGAGGCGACGGCGAGTCCGTTGACTGCTCCCCAGATGCCGTACGCCATGCCCCGCTTGGCGGCGGGCACGGCCGCGGTGAGCAGGGTGAGCGTGAGCGGCATCATCACCGCCGCGCCGACGCCCTGGATCGCGCGGGCGGCGATGAGGGAGTCGATGCCGGGTGCCAGGGCCGCCGCGGCGGAGGCGCCGGTGAAGACCGCGAGCCCGGCGGTGAAGAGCCGGCGGCGGCCGAACCGGTCGCCGAGGGCCGCGCCGAACATCAGCAGGACGGCGAAGGTGAGCGTGTAGGCGCTCACGGTCCATTCCAGATCGTGCAGACCCCCGCCGAGGTCCTCGCGGATGGAGGGCAGGGCGGTGGTGACGACGAGATTGTCGAGGGCCGCCATGAATCCGGCGACGCTGGTGATGACGAGGGCCCAGGCGGCTCCCCCGCGGCGTGCTGTCTGCTGTGACATCTCTCCCCCAGAGAGGTGATTCGCTTGATCGGTTAGTTATTGACCACTAACTTTCGAGATCATGAAAAAAGCGCAGCACTCTCGCCTTCCCTGTCAGATCTCCAACCGGCCCTTGAGCCGCGCCGACGGGTACAGCCCCTCCCAGACGCGGTGCTCGGGAGGGAAGCCCATGGCCGCCAGGCAGTTGACGAGCATCCCGTAGGCCATGAAGGTCGTCGTCTCGTTGACGTCGGCACCCAGCGGCAGGTGAACCGTGTCCCACAGCCGCATCCAGCCGGCGCGCACCGACTCGCCGAACTCGTGGTCGCCCTCTTCCTCGGCGGCCTTCACCGCGACGTACATCTGCATCTGCATCATGAGCCGCTCGGGCCGCTCCGCGATGACCTTGGTGTACGCGTTCCCCATGGCGTGCAGGGCCTCTTCGCCCTCGAGCCCCTCCGAGGCGTCCGCGAAGGTGCGGATCGTGTCCTCCACACACCGCTCGGCCGCCGCCAGGAAGATCGCCTTCTTGCCGGGGAAGAGCCTGAAGAGATACGGCTGCGAGACCCCGACCCGTCGGGCGATCGCCTCGGTCGACGTGCCGTGGTAGCCACCGCGGGCGAATTCGATCATCGCCGCACGGATGACGCTCTCGCGCCTCTCCTCCGCGCTCATCCTGACCATGCGAGTAAGTTAGTACTCAATCACTAACTACGTCAAGCGGCTGCCGCTGATCGCATACGGGTAAGGGGCGCCCCGCGATGGAGGACGCCCCTTACCCGGCAATCTGCCGTCTCAGGCCAGCCGCACGACCGCACGCGACATGCCCAGCACCTTCTGCCCGGCGCTCGTCGCCGTCAGGTCCACGCGGACCGTGTTGTCGTCGAGCTTGGCCGCGACCTTGCCGCTGACCTGGATCTCGGCGCCCTTGTCGACGTTGGGCACGACCACGGGCTTGGTGAAGCGGACGCCGTACTCGACGACCGCGCCCGGGTCGCCGGCCCAGTCGGTGACCACGCGGATCGCCTCGGCCATGGTGAACATGCCGTGCGCGATGACGTCCGGCAGGCCGACCTCCTTGGCGAACTTCTCGTTCCAGTGGATCGGGTTGAAGTCGCCGGAGGCGCCCGCGTACTGGACGAGGGTCGCGCGGGTCACCGGGAAGGTCTGCGCGGGCAGTTCGGTGCCGACCTCGACGTCGGAGTAGGAGATCTTCGCCGTCATGGGATCGCTCACGCCTCCTCGGCCGCGCGGGCCACGAGCTTGGTCCAGGCGGTCACGACGTGCTCGCCGGCCTCGTCGTGGACCTCGCCGCGGATGTCCAGGATGTCGTTGCCCGCGAGGGACTTGATCGCCTCGATGGTGGAGGTGACCGTGAGCCGGTCGCCGGCGCGGACCGGACGGCGGTAGGCGAACTTCTGGTCGCCGTGTACCACTCGGCTGTAGTCCAGGCCGAGCTGGGGGTCCTGGACGACCTGCCCGGCGGCCTTGAAGGTGATCGAGAAGACGAAGGTCGGCGGCGCGATCACGTCGGGGTGGCCGAGCGCCTTGGCGGCCTCCGCGTCCGTGTACGCCGGGTTGGCGTCCCCGACCGCCTCGGCGAACTCACGGATCTTCTCCCGGCCCACCTCGTAGGGCTCGGTGGGCGGGTACGTCCGCCCCACGAAGGACTGGTCGAGCGCCATGGCCCGGCACCTCCTGGTTGCGCTACTGAACGGTACGGGTCCTTCAACGACGCGAGGCCGCTCCCGATCACTCGGGAACGGCCTCGCGTACGAGCCTGATTTATCGCGTTTCGCGGTGCGCGGTGTGCGCGTTGCAACGCGGGCAGTGCTTCTTCATCTCAAGACGGTCCGGGTTGTTACGCCGGTTCTTCTTGGTGATGTAGTTCCGCTCCTTGCACTCCACGCAGGCCAGCGTGATCTTCGGGCGGACGTCGGTGGCAGCCACGTGAGTGCTCCTAAGACGAACGGATGGACTGTTTAACGCAAGAAGAGTAGCCGATCGAAGGACCGACCCCACAATCGGCTACTGTCAGTAGCGGTGACCGGACTTGAACCGGTGACACAGCGATTATGAGCCGCTTGCTCTACCGACTGAGCTACACCGCTTTGATGTGGTGGGCCCCGCCTCGCGACGGGAACCGTTCACACCAGAGCCCCAAAACGGAATCGAACCGTTGACCTTCTCCTTACCATGGAGACGCTCTGCCGACTGAGCTATTGGGGCGAGCGATGAAGACATTACACGCTCCGCCGCCGTTCGCCCAAATCCGTTTCGGGGTACCCGCCCGGGCCACACGCACTGCCCTCACAGCAACCTCGCGTGTGCCTCCGGTTCCGTACGACGGACCACGCCGGTACGACTATTGCGCTCCTCCCCGCTCCGGGCGGGAGGCCGTCCTAGGCTCGACTCACTCTGAGTGATCATGCGTCCTCGCGTCCGCAGCCGAGCCCCAGGAGCGCGATGCCCGACAGCCAGCCGCAGCCACCGCCGCCCCCGTCGTCCTCGCCGGGTCCGGCCGACCCGTCGTCGCTGCTGCTGTGCGGGGCACGGCTCACCGACGGCCGGACCGTGGACGTACGGCTGGGCCGCGGGCGGATCGAGGCGGTCGGCACGGCCGGCAGCCTGGCGGCGGGCGGCACGCGCGCGTGCGGGGCGCGAGTGGATCTCGGCGGCTATCTGCTGCTGCCGGCCCCGGTCGAGCCGCACGCCCATGCCGACACGGCGCTGTCGGCCACCGCCGGGGGCCCGGTCTCGCACGAGCCCCAGCACGTCCAGCGCCGCGCGACCGAGGCCGCGCTGCTCCAGCTCGCGCACGGGGCGACGGCGGTGCGGGCCCACGTGCGGGTGGGGGACGTCCAGGGGCTGGGCGTGCTGGAGGCCGTACTGCAGGCGCGGCGGGCGCTGCGGGGGCTGGCCGAGCTGACGACGGTGGCGATGCCCCGGGTGCTGACCGGGGTGGCCGGGGCGGACGGGCTGGCGGTGCTGCGGGACGCGGTGAAGATGGGCGCCTCGGTGGTGGGCGGCCGACCGGATCTCGACCCGGATCCGACGGGGTACGTGGAGGCGGTCCTGGAGGTGGCCTCCGAGCACGGCTGCCCGGTCGACCTGCACACGGACGCCGGGGATCCGGCCCGGCTGGCAAGGCTCGCGGCGATGGCGGGCGGGCTGCGTCCCGGCGTGACCCTCAGCCCGTGCGGCGATCTCGGCCGGCTGCCCTCCGAGGTGGCCTCGCGGACCGCGGACCAGCTGGCGGCGGCCGGGGTGGCGGTGGTGTGCCTGCCGCAGGGCGGCTGCGGTGGCGTGGACCGGCGGGGCGCGGCTCCGGTACGGCTGCTGCGCGCGGCCGGGGTGCGGGTGGCCGCCGGGAGCGGGGCGCTGCGGGACGTGTCGAACCCCGTGGGCCGCGGTGACCCGCTGGAGGCGGCGTTCCTGCTGGCCTCGCGCTACGGCCTGTCGCCCGAGGAGGCGTACGACGCGGTGAGCGGGTCGGCGCGGGTGGTGCTGGGGCTGCCGGAGGTGCGGGTGGAGGCGGGTTTCCCGGCCGAGTTGCTCGCGGTGCGCGGGGACGGGCTCGCGGGAGCGCTGTCGCTGGCGTACAGCCGGGTGGTGGTGCACCGGGGGCTCGTGGTGGCGCGGACCAGCGCGGTGCGGGAGTACTGCAGTTCGGCGGCTTCGGTGGAGCTGGGGCTGCCGCGGCAGGGGCGGGGGCAGTTGTCGTAGGGCTTGTCGTAGGGCCCGTCGTAGGACTCGTGGCGGGTGGGGCGCCGGGGCGTGGGTCAGGGGGTGGCGTCGGGCGTGGCGCCGGGGTGTGGGTCAGGGGGTGGCGTCGGGTGTGACGTCGGGGTGTGGGTCAGGGGGTGGCGTCGGGTGTGACGTCGGGGTGTGGGTCAGGGGGTGGCGTCGGGTGTGACGTCGGGGTGTGGGTCAGGGGGTGGCGTCGGGTGTGACGTGGGGGTGTGGCTCAAGTCGTGCGGCGGATGGGGCTGTCCGGGCGTACGGTCGAAGGCATGCGCACTGTCATCGCTGGTGGTCATGGTCAGATCGCGTTGCGGCTGGAGCGACTGCTCGCCGCGCGCGGAGACGAGGTCGCGGGGATCATCCGCAAGGCCGAACAGGCCGACGATCTGCGGGAGGCCGGTGCCGAACCGGTCGTGCTCGACCTGGAGTCGGCGTCCGTGGACGAGGTCGCGGAGCGGCTGCGGGGTGCCGACGCGGCGGTGTTCGCTGCGGGCGCGGGCCCGGGCAGCGGGGCGGCCCGCAAGGACACGGTGGACAAGGCCGCGGCGGTCCTCTTCGCGGACGCGGCGGTGAAGGCGGGCGTACGGCGCTTCGTGATCGTGTCGTCCATGGGCGCCGATCCGCGGCACCAGGGTGACGAGATCTTCGACGTGTACCTGCGTGCCAAGGGCGAGGCGGACGCGTACGTGCGCGGGCTGGACGCCCTGGACTGGACGATCCTGCGCCCCGGTCAGCTCACCGACGACGCCGGCACCGGCCTCGTGCGCCTGGAGGCGCACACGGGCCGCGGGCCGATTCCGCGTGACGACGTGGCCGCCGTGCTGGCGGAGCTGGTGGACACACCCGCGACGGCCGGCCTCACGCTGGAGCTGATCAGCGGGCCGGCTCCGGTGTCCGTGGCGGTGAAGTCGGTGGCGGGGAACTGACGCCGCCGGGACGCCCCCTAGAACAAGGGCAGTTGGCCGGGGAAGTCGGGCACCGCGTAGCCGTCCAGGGAGGGCTGTTCGGGGCCGAGCCGGGCGTGGCGGCGGGAGCCCGGGCATGAGGTGAGTTCGCCGTGTTCCCGGGCGCCGGGCGGGTCGTGGCGCGCGTACCGCCCGGCGACGACGGCGATCTCGCGACGGCACTCGGGGCAGGTTCTGCGTCGGGAGGACATGGGGCCAGTGTGCCGCGGGGGCGGCTCGCGTATGCCTGTGGCCCGTCTCGCTGTCTTCTCCGTCTGCGTACGGTGCCTCCACCCGGGCGTACGGTGCCTCCATCCGGAATTAATTGCTTAAGTCAATCAATTGGCTTAGTTTGGACGGGTCGCGCTGTCCCTGACGCCCCCTACGGAGGCCCGGCCATGTCCCAAGCCCTTCCCCGATCCGCCGACGACGGGAGGACCGCCGCACCGCGGGCGAACGCCGTCGTGGCGGTCCTGGCCTTCGGCGGGATCGTGGTCTCGCTGATGCAGACCCTGGTGATCCCGATCGTCCCGGAGCTCCCCCGGCTGCTGAACGCCCCGGCGTCGGACACCGCCTGGGCCGTCACCGCCACGCTGCTCGCCGCCGCCGTCGCCACCCCGATGACGGGGCGGCTCGGCGACATGTACGGCAAGCGGCGGATGCTTCTGATCAGCCTGGTCATGCTGGTGGCCGGGTCGGTGACCGCCGCGCTCAGCGACTCGCTCGCCCCGATGATCGTCGGACGGGCACTGCAGGGCCTCGCGTCCGGTGTGATCCCGCTCGGCATCAGCATCATGCGGGACGAACTGCCCGCCGAGCGGCTCGGCTCGGCGACCGCGCTCATGAGCGCCTCCCTCGGAGTCGGCGGCGCCCTCGGGCTGCCCGCCGCCGCGCTGATCGCGGACAACTTCGACTGGCACGCCCTGTTCTGGGCCTCGGCCGGGCTCGGTGTCGTCGCCCTCGTGCTGGTGCCGGCAATCGTGCCCGAGTCGGCGGTACGCACCGGCGGGCGCTTCGACCTGATCGGCGGCGCCGGCATGGCGGCGGGGCTGGTGTGTCTGCTGCTGGCGATCTCCAAGGGTGCCGACTGGGGCTGGAGCAGCGGCACCACGCTCGGTCTCTTCGCGGCGGCGGTCGTCGTCCTGCTGGTGTGGGGCTGGTGGGAACTGCGCGTCCGGGAACCGCTGGTCGACCTGCGCACCACCGCCCGCCGTCAGGTGCTGGTCACCAATCTCGCGTCCATCGCGGTCGGGTTCGCGATGTTCGCGATGTCCCTCGTCATTCCGCAGCTCTTGCAGTTGCCTGAGGCGACCGGCTACGGGCTCGGCAGGTCGCTGCTCGTCGCCGGTCTGACGATGGCGCCGTCCGGCCTGGTCATGATGGCCACGGCGCCGGTCTCCGCCGCCCTGTCGAAGGCCAGGGGACCGAAGATCACCTTGATGATCGGCGCCCTCGTCGTGGCCGCCGGGTACGGGCTGAACATCGTGCTGATGTCCGAGGTCTGGCACTTCGTGCTCGTCACCTGCGTCATCGGCGCCGGTATCGGCTTCACCTACGGTGCGATGCCCGCGCTCATCATGAGCGCCGTGCCCGCCTCGGAGACGGGCGCGGCGAACAGCCTCAACACACTCATGCGGTCCATCGGTACGTCGACCGCAAGCGCGGTGGCCGGGGTCGTCCTGGCGCAGATGACGACGGCCTTCGGGCAGACCGCCCTGCCGTCCCAGAACGGGTTCAGGGTTGTCCTGGCCATCGGGGCCGGGGCCGCGCTGCTCGCCTTCGCCGTCGCGTCGTTCATTCCGCGGCAGCGGGTGGCGGAGGGAGCGGCCGGGGCGGTGGAGGGGGCGACCGAGGCGGCGCGGGCGACCGAGATGGCGGCGGGGGCGGCGAGCGAGGGACCGGTCGCGGTGACCGGGATCCCCGTGCGGGGGCGGGTTCTGGGCGCCGAGCGGATGCCGGTCGCCGGGGCCGCCGTGACGTTGATCTCGCTCGGCGGAAAGCAGCTCGGGCGGGCGGTCTCGCGGGACGACGGGGCGTACGACCTCGGGGCGCCGGGCGCCGGCTCGTACGTGCTCGTCGCCTCGTCGGAGGGCTGCCAGCCGCAGGCCTCGACGATCGTCGTGGCCGATGAGCCGGTGGCGTACGACGTGCTGCTGAGCGGCACCAGCTGCCTGGCCGGTGTGGTGCGGTCCACGGACGGCGGCACGCCGGTCACCGAGGCCGTCGTCATCGTGACGGACGTGCGCGGGGACGTACTGGCCACCGCACGCACGGACGTGCTGGGCGAGTTCACCGTCACCGACCTGGTGCCCGGCCCGGTGACCGTCGCGGTCAACTCCCCCAAGCACCGCCCGCTGGCCCAGGTCGTCGAGGTCGGCGGTGCCGGGACCACCCGGGTCGGGCTGGAGTTGCGGCCCGGCGCGCAGGTGCGGGGCACGGTGCGCGGAGCGGGCGCTCCGCTGAGCGACGCGCGGGTGACCCTGGTGGACGCGGCGGGCAACGTGGTCGCCACGACGCGGACCGGCCTCGACGGGGCGTACGCCTTCTCCGATCTGGACACCGGTGCGTACACCGTCATCGCGACGGGTTACCCGCCGCAGGCGGCGTCGGTGACGGTCTCGGGCACCGGCGTGGACGACCACGACATCGAACTCGCCCACGCCGGCGAGTAGATCGCCGCCGCCCGGAACGCGCCAGCCCCGCGAGGAGGCAGGCGCCTCATCGGGTCACACGGGACGTGCTCAGCCGGTTGTCGCCGCGCCGAACCACCGCGGCAGCCGGTCGAGCAGTTCCCGCTGGTCCTCGCCGACCCACGCCACATGGCCGTCCGGCCGCAGGAGCACCGCGGGCACGTCCAGTTCCTCGCTGACGTCGACGACGTGGTCGACCCGGTCCGCCCAGCCCGCCACCGACAGCCGGCCGGTCTGGTCGAGCAGGAGACCGCGGCCGCCGCGCATCAGCTCGTAGAGGCGACCCCGCTTCAGCGTCACGTCCCGCAGGCGCCGGCCGAGGAGTTCGTGGCCCTCGCCGAAGTCGTAGCGGACCGAGATCGCCGTGATCTTCTCGATCAGGTAGCGGTTCACCTCCTCGAAGTCCATCAGCTCCTCGACCAGCCGGCGCACGGCCTGCGGCCCCGGCTCCGAGCTCAGCAGCTCGGTCTGCGCACGGGTGTTGTCCAGCACGGCGGCGGCCACCGGGCGCCGTTCGGCGTGGTAGCTGTCCAGCAGTCCCTCCGGTGCCCAGCCGCGCACTTCGGCGGCCAGCTTCCAGCCGAGGTTGAAGGCGTCCTGGATACCGAGGTTGAGCCCCTGCCCGCCGGTCGGCGGGTGAATGTGCGCGGCGTCGCCGGCGAGCAGCACCCGGCCGACGCGGTAGCGCTCCGCCAGCCGGGTGGCGTCGCCGAAACGGGACAGCCAGCGCGGCGAGTGCACGCCGAAGTCGGTGCCGGCGAAGTGCCGCAGCCGCTGCTTGAACTCCTCGAGGGTGGGCGGCGCCGAACGGTCCTCGGACACCCCTTCGGCAGGCACGATGACGCGGTACCTCCCCTCCGCGAGGGGCATGGTGCCGAACCGCCACTGCGTCTTGCGGACCTCGGCCACCGCTGCCGCCATCTCCTCCGGCGGCACGCCCACCTCCATCTCGCCCAGCAGCGTCTCGATCCTGGCGGGCTCGCCGGGGAAGCCCACGCCGAGCTGTTTGCGCACGGTGCTGCGGCCGCCGTCGCAGGCCACGAGGTAGCGCGAGCGCAGCCGTGTGCCGTCGGCCAGCTCCGCCGTCACACCGTCGTCGTCCTGACTCAGCCCCACCAGCTCGCAGCCGCGCCGGATCTCGGCGCCGAGGCCGGCGGCGTGCTCGGTCAGCAGGCGCTCGGTGACGCTCTGCGGGATGCCGAGCACGTACGCATGCGCGGTGTCCATCCGGGCGGGCCACGTCTTGCCCATGCCGGCGAAGAACCCGCCCGTCTCGTGCTTCCGACCGAGCGAAAGGAACCGCTCCAGCAATCCGCGCTGGTCCATCAGCTCGATGCTGCGCACATGGAGGCCGAGCGCGCGGGACTGCCCGGTCGGTTCGGCCAGCTTCTCCAGCACGACCACGTGCATGCCGCGCAGCCGCAGTTCGCCGGCCAGCATCATCCCGGTCGGTCCCCCGCCGACCACGATCACGTCCACCATCACAGCCCCCAATTTCCCCGGTTTCGGCTTCGGCCGGTGATTCTGCGCGATGAGGGGGGCCTTGCCGCAAGGCCCCCCTCGTGCTATAAGTTGAGAGTGGCAAGGAGAGATGAGCTCCTTGCCTTTTCTTTTTTCTTCTCATTCGATGAGGCAGGCGTCATTCGATGACGCGCGCGGCGACCGAGAGGCCGCCCAGAGCCCGTCCGAGCAGCTGGGCCGCCCTGTTTGAGGGCCGGCCGCGACCGCACGGGACCATCGCCGGCCTGGGCGCGGTGCCGGGTGCATACCGCGCCGATATTCTTTGCGCCGTTGCACTTAATCGTTCTTTCGGGGAAACAGAGAATTTCCCGGACTGGTTCGCATTGCGTCGGCGACTAGGTGTATTGACCCGCAGGGTTGTTCACGCGGGTG
>NZ_WWIQ01000070.1:0-89014 GCF_009862985.1 Streptomyces sp. SID5464
GGGATCGACGATCCGGCCGAACTCGTCGCGGCGGGCTTCCGGCTCAGCGCCCGCATGGCCGACTCCCACCCCGAGTTGATGCAGGTCCTGCGCCGCCGCGGCCTCGGTCACATCCACTCGGACAACGGACTGGCCCGGCGGGCACTGCGCGACCTCGAGGCCGGCCTCGCCTCCGGCCGCTTCCCCCCCGTCGACCCGGCGGTCGCCCTGTCCGCACTCGGCGGCACCCTGCTCTCCCTTGCGGAGCTGAGGTTCGCCCGCCCCGACGTGGACGGTGACCAGGCCGCGGTCAACCTGGCCGAGATGGTTCTGCGCATGCTGGGCGTCCCGCCGGACGACGCCCACGAGGTCGCCCGGCGCCCCCTTCCCGACCCCGCCTCACCGACCACTCCTACGCAGGGAACGACGAGCTCGGCCGGAGGGTAACCGAGCGGCCGGTGAAGCAGGCGCCGATCGCGTCCCCGACAGGAGGGTGACGGCGCACGGCGCCTTCAGTGAAGTGAGCAGCTCACCCCGGACGCTGGGGACGTCCGTGAAAGCTGTGCGGTTTCTGGCCGCCGCCGAGGCGGCGCGGCCGGCGTCGGCGAACCGCAGCACCTCCTCCCGTGCCGCCAAGGGCATCCCGATCAGGTCGGCGACGACGCTCACGGGGAACACCCGGGCCAAGTCCCGGACCACGTCGAAGGTTTCGCGCTCCACGAGCGGGGCGACGAGTTCTCCGGCCCGGCGGCCGATGTCCGTCCGCAGCTTGGCGAGGGCGCGCGGCGCCAGGCTTTCGGACAGGACACCGCGCAACACCTCGTGTTCCGGCGGGTCCGACGCGAGGACCCCGCCGCGGCGCCGCTCGTTCAGTGCCGGTTCGAGACCGACACTGTCGACCGAGGAGAACCGCCCGTGATCGCCCAACGCCGCGCGCACCTGCGCGTACCGCGGAAGTACCCAGCAGCCGTGGCGCGGCAGGTAGACCGCCGCCCCGAGATCGCGCAGCTCTTCGTACACGGGGTACGGATCGTTGAGCACCTCGTCATCGAAGATGTCCACATCGGAGACGGGTGTGGTGGTCGAGATCATCCTTGGTTCCTGTCCGCTGTGTGGTCAGCGGGCCGGCCCACGAGGCCGGCCCGGGGCCGAACCTTCAGAAGGGGTAGGAGGCGTGCTGGGTGGCCAGAGTGATCCAACGGGTGTTCTGAAAGCCTCGATGCCCCAGCGGCCTCCGAAACGGCCGTAGCCCGAGGACTTGAAACCACCGAACGGCGCCTGGGGATCATCGGCGACGGACTGGTCGTTGATGTGGACCATGCCGGTACGCAGCCTTCGGGCCACCAGGAGCCCGTGCGTGCCGTTCTCGGTGATGATCCCGGCGGTCAGCCCCTGGTCCGTGTCGTTGGCCATCGCGACGGCCTCGTCGTCGGTGGCGAAGGTGTCGACGACACAGACCGGACCGAACGTCTCCGCGCCGTACAGGTCGGCGTGGGCGGGGACGGCGTTGAGGACGGTCGCCGGGTGAGAGGCATCCTCGATCTCGGCACCCGTGGCTCATCCGCCGCCGCGGCGATACCCGAAGGCGGCATCGACCGCCTGGCGCCGCCGAACACGCTGGTTGACCGCCGACCGACGCAGCCCGAGGCCGCCTCGGATCAGATCCCATGCGATTCCGGACGCCCGCCCGGGCGAGGCGCGCGCTACCGCAGCGCGTGCTCGACGCCTCAGGCCGCGAGACCGTGACTTCCGGCGGCTTGCACTTGACACGATCACCTTATCGGTAACAGTGTATCCATTATGAGCACCTGGTCTGAGCCGCAGCCCGATTCCCGGTTCGTCGCGGTGGGTGGATTGCGGATCCACTACAAACGCGCCGGGCACGGCCCGGCACTCGTTCTGCTGCACGGCAGCGCTTCGTCGCTTCAGCACTTCGACCGTGCGGCGGCTCTGCTGTCGGAGTCGTTCGACGTCATCCGCCCCGACCTGCCGGGGTTCGGCCTGACCGGCCCTCGCAAGGACCGCGACTACCGCATCCCGACCTACACGGCGACGGTGGCGGCCTTCTTGGAGGCGCTGCAGGTGCCTCGCTACGCGGTAACCGGCAACTCACTGGGCGGCAACATCGCCTGGAACCTCGCCCTGGACCATCCGGATCGGCTGACCGGCCTGGTGCTGGTCAACGCCACGGGGTACCCGGAGAAGGAGATCCCGGCAGGCATGCGCCTGGCCCGCAACCCGCTGCTACGGCCTGTGTTGCGGCGCGTGATGCCGCGCGGCGCCATCGAGCGCAATCTGCGTTCGAGCGTCGGCCCGCACTCGACGATCGTGGACGACGCCATGGTGGACCGCGCCCACCAGCTCATGAACCGGCCCGGGAACCGCTCGGCCTTCGTCGACTTCTGCAACACCGACCAGCCCGACCGCAGCGCGCGGATCCCCCGCATCACGGCGCCCACGCTGGTCCTGCGCAGTGCGAGCATCGACGGCCAGCACTTCACCCGCGACATCCCCGGAGCCAGGGAGATATTGCACCCCCATGGCGGTCACCTGCTGCCCGAAGAGGAACCGCAGTGGGTCGCGGACGCGATCGCGAAGTTCCTCCTCTCCTCCACCGACACCCCCACGCACTGAGGTCAAGGAGACCCGATTCATGAAGTTCTTCGTCGCCTCCGGCGAGGACCGACGGCTCACCCCCGAGTCGCGGCAAGCCCTGCGCGGCAGTTTCATCGAACTCTCCGACGGCGTGACGCACTACGAACTGAAGGGCCCCGAGGACGGGGAGCTGGTCGTGATGGCGGGCGGCCTGACCATCCCGCTCTTCTACTGGGACGGCCTGGTCACCGAGCTGCACGCCCGCGGGCTGCGCACTCTGACCTGCAGCGCGTACGGCCGCGGCTACTCGGACCGGGTGCGGGCGCGATACGACGAGGCCCTCTTCGCGCGGCAGCTGGCCGAACTGACCGAACGCCTGGGTCTGACGACGAAGCCACTGCACATCGTCGGCACCTCCATGGGAGCCGTCGTCACCATGACCTACGCCGCCCAGTACCCATCACTGGTGTCCACCCTCACGATCGTCGGGCCCGCCGGTCTCGCGAAACCGCGACCGGCTGACCCTCACCGGCTACTGCGCAACGATCTGTTGGCCGGTGTCGTGGCCCGGATGCGCGGCCGCCGGATACTCCAGGGGCACCTCGGGCACAACGTCCGCGACCCCGAGCTCGGCACGAAACTGACGGACATGGTCCTCGAAGCCTTCCGCTTCGAGGGGTCACTGTATGCGGTCTTCGACACACTGCAGCACCTGCCGCTCTCCGGCCGTGACGAACTCTTCCGGCAGACGGGCGCACTGGGCATTCCCACACTGCTCCTGTGGGGCGACGAGGACAACGTCACGCCCCTGATCCATCTCTCCGCGGCTCGTGCCCTCCTGAAGCCCCAGGAGCATCATGTGATTCCACGATGCGGTCACATGGCCCCATTCGAACGTCCGCGCCACGTCGCCGATCAGATCGTCCCGTTCGTGGCCGCACGTGCCGAAAGGCTCGACTCATGAACGACCCGCAGGTCATCGACGTACTGGTCATCGGTGCGGGGCCTTCGGGATCCGCCCTGGCGATCGACCTCGTCCGCCGGGGGCTCGACGTACGGATCGTCGACAGGTCTCTCCATGCCTTCGACGGCTCCCGCGCCAAGGGCGTCCAGCCCCGCAGCCTCGAAGTCCTCGAAGACCTCGGTGCCCTGCCCGACGTGCTGGCCGGCGGCAGCACGTACCCCAAGCTCGGGATCCATGCCGGCCCCCTGGCCGTGCCGTGGAAGATGTTCACCCACAGGGAGGCGACTCCGGACGTCCCGTACCCGAACACCTGGCTGATCCCTCAGTTCCGCACGGACCGCGCACTGCACGCCCGGCTCAGCGAGCTCGGCCATGAGATCGAGTTCGGCAGGGAACTGACCGAGCTGACGCAGGACGAGGACACGGTGGTCGCCAAGGTGGCGGGCGCGGACGGCACGGAGGAGATCGTCGCCCGGTACGTCGTGGGCGCCGACGGCGGTTCCAGTACGGTGCGCAAGCAGCTCGGCATCGGTTTCGTCGGGACGACGGACGAGAGCGACCGGATGCTCATCGTCGACGCCTCGGTGACCGGTCTGGCCCGCAACCGGTGGCACATGTGGCCCGGCCGGGGCGGCAGGTTCATCGGCGCCTGCCCGCTCCCCGACAGCGACATGTTCCAGTGGATGATCCGTCTCACGCCGGACGAGGAACCGCCTGCCAAGAAGGACGACATCGTCCAGCGGATCCACCAGCACACGCGCAACCGGGGCATCCAGTTGCACGACATCCACTGGACGTCGGTGTTCCGGCCCAACATCCGCCTGGCGGAGAATTACGGCCGAGGGCGGGTCTTCCTCGCCGGTGACGCCGCGCACGTCCACACCCCGGCCGGCGCCCAGGGCCTGAACACCGGCATGCAGGACGGCTACAACCTCGGCTGGAAACTCGGCCAGGTCCTCGCCGGGGCGGACCCGGCGCTGCTGGACACCTACGAGGCCGAGCGGCAGCCGATCGCAGCCGGCGTCCTGGGCCTGTCCACGGACAAGTGGGGCGGCATCGCCAAGCTCGACCCGTCGAGCATGAAGCGGGGCAAGGACGAGCAGCAGCTCACTCTGACCTACTACGGCGGCCCGCTCGCCCCCGCCGACGGCATGCGCACCGGGACACTGCGCGTGGGTGACCGCGCCCCGGACGCCCGACTGCTCGGCGCCGACGGCGCCGAGACCCGGCTGTTCGAGGTCCTCCGCGGGCCGGGCTTCACCGCCCTCGCCTACGGCACCGGTGCCGCCCGAACCCTCGAACAGCTTGCCTGGCCGACCGCGGGCGCCCAGCTGAAACGGCTCACCGTCGGCTCGGCCGCCACCCACGGCCTCACCTTCTCCGACCCCGAGAACACACTGCGGCGCGCCTACGGCCTGACCGGCGACACGCTGCTGCTGATCCGTCCCGACGGCTACATCGGGCACATCGCCACCGGCGACTTCCTCAGCACCACACAAACCGCCGTCCGGGCGATGACCCCACAGGCAAGGAGCCGCACCATGCCCCAGCAGAGCCACCCCTCCTCCGGTTCGGGGGCGACCGCATGAGCCGCAAACTGCTGCGCGGAGCGCGAGTCATCACGATGACGCCGGGCCGGCCAGACGCCGAGCACCTCGACATCCTGGTCGACGGCGACCGCATCGCCGCCGTGGACGAGAACATCGAGGCGCCCGACGCCGAAGTCGTCGACTTCTCCGGCCGCATCGTCATCCCCGGCCTGGTCAACGCCCACCTGCACACCTGGCAGACCGCGCTGCGCTCCGTGGGCGCCGACTGGACGCTGATGCAGTACCTCACCCACCTCCACGGCGAGTGCGTCGGGCACTACACCCCGTCCGACATGCACATCAGCAACCTCGCCGGCGCACTGAACCAGCTCAACTGCGGAACGACGACCCTCGGCGACTGGTGTCACAACGCCCTCTCGCCCGAACACGCCGACGCCGCCGTCGAAGGCTTGGCCCACGCCGGGATCCGCGCCGTCTTCCTGCACGGCACGCCCTACCGGTCGCCGGACACCCCCCACCCCCTCACCGAGATCGACCGGCTGCTCGACGGCCCCGTCCGCGACCACGCCCTCCTCACCCTGGGCATGGCACTGCAGGGGCCGCAGTACTCCTCACCCGACACCGCGTTGGCCGATTTCCGCGCCGGCGCGGAACGCGGCCTCGTCGTCTCGATGCACCAAAGCGGCGGAGAACCGTCCCCCGGCTGGGAAGCCGTGCGCGCCGCCGGACTGTTCAGCCCCCTGACCAACATCGTGCACGGGATCGACCTGCCCGACGACTGGATCAAGACGCTCGTCGAAGCAGGCGTCACCTTCACCAGCACCCCGGAGAACGAACTGGGCCAAGGACACGGCACACCCATCACGGGGTCACTGCTACGCCTGGACGCGGCGCCCTCCTTGGGCACCGACATCGACACCGCCGTACCCGGCAAGCTCCTCACGGCCGCCCGCATCGCCCTGGCCCACCAGCGCAGCCTGGACCACGCCCAACACCGACAGACGACAGGCATGCACGCCAACACCGCTTCGGTCACCGCCAAGCAGGCACTGACCTGGGCCACGGTGGAAGGGGCGAAGGCCCTGGGCCTCGCCGACCGGGTCGGCCGGATCGAGGTGGGCATGCAGGCCGACCTGGTCGCCGTCGATGCCCGGGCCCTCAACCTGTGGCCGGCACACGACCCGGTCGCCACGGCCCTGCACGCCGACATCGCCAACATCGAAGCCGTGATGGTCGCCGGCACCTGGCGCAAACGCGATCACGCCCTGCTCACCTCGCGACTCGACGAGGTCAAGAACCGGCTCCGCGAGTCCGGAGAGCGGCTATTGCGCAGCATTGAGCCCGCGGGCAACCAGGGCTGACACCGCGGCAGCCTTCAAGCAGGAACCGCGCGCCGACGGCCACGGCACTCCGCACTCCTCGGCGCGACGGTCCCCGTACAAGGCGCCGCCCGAAATGACATCACGGCCGTTCCCCATGGGGTCGCCGCTGCGGCGGATCGTGGGGCTGTTCCTCGGCCTGGCCGCGGTACTCGAGCTAGCCTGGGGTGGGACCGCGGCCGCCGCGCCCGAGCGGGAGGCCCCCTCCGACCGTAGGGCGGTGGTCGCCAACATGTCACGACAGCCCTGTTCGACGCCGTGAAGGCGAAGGGCTTCCGCAGCGTGCGCATCCCGGTCACCTGGAACGGTCACGGTTCGCCCCCGCCCCCTACACCGTCGACCCGGCCTTCATCCAGCGGGGCAAGCAGATCGTGGACTGGGCCGTCGCCGACGGTCTGTACGTGGCCCTCAACGTCCACCACGACTCCTGGCAGTGGATCGACGACCTTCCCACCGACCATGACACGGTCAGGGACCGGTTCGACGCCACCTGGCGGCAGATCACCTCCACGTTCCGGGACGAGCCGCGCAAGCTGCTCTTCGAAAGCGTCAACGAGCCGTTCTCCGAGAACATCACCGACGCCGGGAAGGAGTAATTGTCGAGACCTGCGGATTGGCTACCCAATGAGGTGGAAGCACCAGCGGGGAGACTGGGCTTGAGTCTCCCGTAGGGGGAGGCACGAAGGTGCAGGCATGGACGGCGACACGCTCTTCACGATCGGGGCCCTGGCCCGGCGGACCGGGCTGACGGTCAAGACCATTCGGTTCTACTCCGACACCGGAATCGTGCCGCCGACGGACCGCAGCCCGGCTGGCTACCGTCTCTATGACATCGGCGCACTGGCGCGCCTGGATCTGGTACGCACCTTGCGTGACCTGGGGATCGACCTTGCTGTCATCCGGCAGGTGCTGGACCGGGAGGTCTCGGTGCCCGAGGTCGCGGCCGCACACGCTGACGCCCTAGAGGTGCAGATCCGCACCCTCCGACTGCGGCGCGCGGTGCTGCGAGCGGTGGCCAAAAGGGGCTCCACCCCCGAGGAAATGGACCTCATGCACAAGCTTGCCAAGCTCTCCGACGACGAACGCCGACGCCTCATCACCGACTTCATCGACGACATCTTCGGCGGGTTCGACGCCAATGCCGACTTCGTCGACATGATGCGCTCGGCCATGCCCGAACTGCCTGACGACCCCGAACCCAATCAGGTCGACGCCTGGGTGGAACTCGCCGAACTCACCCAGGACCCCGACTTCCGCGCCGCTGTCCGTCGCATGGCGCAGTACCAGGCAGCCGAGCGCGCCCAAGGCGACGTCACCGGCTTGCATCACGACCTCACCGAGACCGTCCGCGACAGCGTCGGCCGCGCGCTCGATGCCGGCATCGCTCCGGCCTCGGCCGAGGCCGCACCCGTCATCGACGCCCTTACCGCCCGTTACGCGCAAACCTTCAGCCGCGCCGACGACGCCGACCTGCGCCACTGGCTGCTGACACGCCTGGAGATCGCTGGCGACCCCCGCGCGGAACGCTACTGGCACCTGCTGGCCGTCATCAACGGATGGCCCGTCCCGCCCAGCCTGGCACCAGTGTTCACGTGGTTCACCGGAGCCCTGCGCGCTCACACCCCGCAGCAGTCCGGCGTGCAGTAGTCCCACGCCTGACGGCCGCTGCGATCCTCGCGGCTTCGATCACGCCGCGAGGGTCCCGGAGCGTTCGACAAGGCGACCGCCCTCGAAACGGGCTCCGGCGCGGACAAGAGCGACGCGATGGGGAGCGTTCACCGCCCGCCAGCGGGCCTGCGCGGGCTCGACGAGCTTGAAGACCATGGCCAGGGCGGCGGCCGCGCTGCCGGCACCTCGCGTGACCTTTGTTCGCAGCCGGACGGTGGCGAAGGTCGACTCGATCGGGTTCGTGGTGCGTAGGTGGATCCAGTGCTCAGCGGGATCTTGTAGAACGTCAGCAGCTCGTCGACGTCGTCGGTGATCTTCTTCACCGCCTTGGGGAACTTGGCCCCGTAGGTCTTGGCGAACGCAGCGGCGGCCTTGAGAGCGTGGTCGCGGTCTTCGGCGTTGTAGATCTCCTGCAGGGCCTTCTTCGCACCAGGCTGGGCGGACTTCGGCAGCGCGTTCGCCACATTGGCGATCTTGTGAACCCAGCACCTCTGGTGGCGGGTCACGGCGAAGACTTCGGCCAGGGCCTTCCAGAAGCGGAGTGCACCGTCGCCGACGGCGAGGACGGGAGCGCGCATGCCTCGGCGGGCGCAGTCACGCAGCAGGTCGGCCCAGGAACGACCTGCAGTTTCGGAACCCGGTTGAGAGGGCTGCACCGGGCCGCCTTGTCAGGTACATGATCCTCTCTTACAGTCCCCTCCCAAGAGGGAATTGGGAGCGCTCCCATTCATGAGTGCCCTTCTCTCCCCCACATCCATTGCGGAGGAGCCGCATGCAACCACCACGCCACCAAGCCCGCAGGGTGCGTGCCCTGTCCGGTGCGCTGCTCACCTCACTCGTCGCGCTGGCAGCGCTTCTCACCGGCGCTTCGACGTCGCACGCCGACACAACGATCTGCGAGCCATTCGGCTCCACGACCCTCCAGGGCCGTTACGTCGTGCAGAACAACCGCTGGGGGACCAGCCAGCCCCAGTGCATCACCGTCACGGACTCCGGCTTCAGGGTTGCCCAGGCCGACGGTTCGGTCCCGACGAACGGCGCCCCGAAGTCCTACCCGTCCGTGTACAACGGCTGCCACTACACCAACTGCTCCCCCGGCACGAGGCTCCCGGCGCGGCTGAGCTCCATCGCCGACGCTCCCACGAGCATCTCCTACGGCTACGTGGGCGGCGACGCCGCGTACAACGCCTCGTACGACATCTGGCTGGACCCGACGCCCCGCACCGACGGCGTGAACCGGACCGAGATCATGATCTGGTTCAACAAGGTGGGCCCGATCCAGCCCATCGGCTCCCAGGTCGGCACGGCGAGCGTGGGCGGACGCAGCTGGCAGGTGTGGTCGGGCAGCAATGGCTCCAACGACGTGCTGTCCTTCGTCGCGCCGTCGGCGATCGACAGCTGGAGCTTCGACGCGATGGACTTCGTCCGGCAGGCCGTCTCCCGCGGACTCGCGCAGAGCGACTGGTACCTGACGAGCGTTCAGGCAGGCTTCGAGCCTTGGCGGAACGGCGCGGGACTGGCGGTGAACTCGTTCTCCTCAACCGTCAACCTCGGTGGCGGCACCCCCGGCGGCCCCGGCACTCCGACCGGACCCGCGGCCTGCAAGGTGGCCTACACCACCAGCGTGTGGCAGGGCGGCTACACCGCCGATGTCACCTTGACCAACACGGGTTCCTCGCCGGTCAACGGCTGGAAACTCGCATTCACGCTGCCGGCAGGGCAGACGATCACCAGCGCGTGGAACGCCGGAATCTCTCCGTCGTCGGGAGCGGTCACGGCCGGCAACCTGGCGTACAACGCGTCCCTTGCGCCCGGCGGCCAGGTCTCCTTCGGCTTCCAGGCCTCCTACAGCGGCAGCTTCGCCAAGCCGGCCGCCTTCAGCCTGAACGGCACTTCCTGCACCACCGCGTGACGTATTCAGGACGCATCCGCCCACCCGGGGCCCGCCCACCAGACCCTCGTGCCGAAGGGGCGGGTCCCGCCTTTCTCACAAAGCGTCCGTCTCCGGCTGGTCGAGCGCATCCCACCCACGCACACGGTGGACGTGAGCGGTCTTCGGGTAGGAGGTCTCGAGGTCCGAGCGAGGACCGATCTCAAAAAGGTCGATCATCAAGAAGAGCGGGTAGGCGGGAGACTGACGCATCCGCTTCACTACGACGCCCTCGCAACCGATGATCGTGCCCGATGGCCCCCACACAGCCGTCCAGGTGTGGGGTTTCGATGCGTCCAGGGGAAGGACTGCTTCCGTCATGTCGGTCGTCAACCGCCCGTCCCCATGTGCTTTCACCCCGCACCGGGCATGACTCTTTCCCTCGCCGACGGCTTCGGCGTCGATCTCGAAGATACAGACCTCACCGCTCTCCCCCTCCGACAGATGCTCCGTCCCCACGAGCCACGCCGCCAGCATGCACCCCTCATCCACACTCGCGCTCACCGTCACCTCCACACGTCCGCCGGTGGGGGCCCACAGCAGCCGCTCGGGGGTCTCCGTGCGGACGACGAGTCCGTCGGAACGGTGTCGGTGTGTTCCGCGGTGAGAGCCCACTGGGCCGGAGAAGACCCCGGTCTGCACGTTGGACACCCGAAGCGGAGCGTCTTCCTCGCGCCAGTCCGGCTGGTCGGCGTCGATACGCAGCCGCAGCCCCGAATCGTCGATGTCATAGCGTGCCCGAGACCGCTCGGGTGACGTCCAGTGGGGCAGATAGTGATCGACCCAGCGATCTTCCCTGAGCTGCGGAACGGTGAAGTCGTCCTCGAAGTCAGGCTCATGAGCCGGAGGATCGGGGAAACGCAGGCCATCGGCACCCATGACACCATCGTCTCAGACCACGGCTCCTGGCCGTGTCGGCGCATCACACTCGGAATGGCCTGGTCGCAACCGCCTGAACGCGACGATGTGCACAGCGCAATCACACATCGATGAGGCGAACCCGGCCTCCCTCCTCTTGGCCGACAGAGCACTGGTCGCGCCTGGAAGCCGTGTGCCCCGTTCCTTCGCCCCGTAAGATCGGATGATCTCGTGGGGGAGGTGGTCATGGGCAGGCGACGCCCCGGTACGCCGACGCTGGAAGAGGTGGCCGCTCACGCCGGGGTGGGGCGTGGCACGGTTTCCCGCGTCATCAACAACGCGGCCGGTGTGAAGGAGTCGACGCGCGAAGCCGTGCAACGAGCCATCAAGGAGCTGGGATACGTTCCCAACCTCGCGGCGCGTTCACTGGCCGGGCAGCGGACCGATGCCGTCGCTCTCGTCCTGACGGAGCCCGACTGGCGCGTGTTCGCCGAGCCGTTCTTCTCGGAAATCGTCCGCTCGCTCGGGGACGCGCTGACAGACACCGGGATGCAACTGCTGCTGACCCTGGTCCGCTCGGACACCGACCGGAAACGCTTCCTCGAGTACGCGCGCGGCGGCCGGGTCGACGGAGTTCTGCTGTTGTCCGTGCATGCGGGCGACCGACTGCCGGACATGCTCGCCGAGGCACGGCTGCCGACCGTGATGCTGGGGCGCCGCTCGGGCGACGAGTACGTCAGTTACGTGGACGCGGACAACGTGGGCGGTGCCCGCAGCGCCGTCTCCCACCTGCTGGCACGGGGCCGCAGAGCGATCGCCACCATCACGGGGCCGCTGGACATGCACGTCGCCCAGTGCCGGCTGCGCGGCTACCAGGATGCTCTGACGCTGGCGGGCTTGGGGTACGAGGAGTCCTTGGTCGCCGAAAGCGACTTCACGCAGGACAGCGGGCGCCGCGCCATGACAGAACTGCTCGAACGGCACCCGGAGATCGACGGCGTCCTCGCCGCGTCGGACACCACGGCGGCGGGGGCTCTGCAAGCACTGCGTGCGGCGGGACGGCGCGTACCGGAGGATGTCGCCGTGATCGGGTTCGACGACTTTCCCCTGGCTCAGCGCACCGATCCGCCCCTGACCACCGTGCGTCAGCCGCTGGAGGAGATGGGCCGGGCCATGATCCGGCTGCTCCTGGAGGACATGGACGAGCCGTCGGTGGCCTACCGCCACGTCATCCTCCGTACGGAGCTGCAGGTCCGTGAATCGGCCTAAGAGCGTCGGTGTCCGCCGGGTGACCCGAGTCGGAGACAGCTTCGGGAGCGCTCCCAGTTGCTGCTCTGCTGAGTAACGGATCACGGGCCGTCCTGCGTTTACGGGTCAGCCGCAGGCACGCGCCGAGTACACGCATCTTGCAACTGCACCGCCTGGCCCCGGGCCCCGTGACCGGTCCTGGCGAGATTCCGGAGACGGTGAACGAAGGTGTCGCGGGCAGCGGCACGAGGGGCGTACGGGACGCTCCCCGTGCACGCCTCACTCGTGTGCGATGTGGGCCCGGTGTTCGGCCAGCACGTCCAGTCCGAAGTCGGAGGCCAGGTCACGCCACACCGAGTGAGCGTGGTTCGCGTGGCGTTGCGTGTTGTCGTACTCGATCAGGATGCGGGGGTCCTGCACCCGGTAGTAGTGCGGTTCCCCGACCTCCGTGCCGCCTGCCCAGCCGAAGTGGACCAGGTCGAGGACAGTGTCCGAGGCGTAGTGGGTGGCGTAGGCGTCGGCGAGGAGCTCCGGTGCCCGTCCGGTGTAGAGGGCTACGAGACGGCGCAGCAGGTGCCGCTGTTCTTCGTTGAGATCGCGGCCGCCGATGCCTTTGGGGGGAATCGTGATGGCCACTCGTGCGTGGTCGCTGTCGGTGTAACCGCTGCCCGCCTCCGCCCGGCGGTCGATGTCGTTGACGAGCCGGTCCAGGTCAGGATCTTCGAACTGCCCCCGCCACAGGTCCTGCATGTGCATCATCGTGTCGCCGTGCCGGACGTGTGGCCGGTTGCCGGAGACGATGTCGGACACGGCGGACGGGTGGAGCAGGGCTTGCCGGAACTGATCTGCGTCGAGGGCACGGGCCAGTTGGCGCGCGGTGTCCTCGGGGCCCTGGAGGGGACGCAGGGTGCCTCCGATCAGCTCGGTCGTGGCCGGGTCGGCGCCGATGAAGCAGGGGGTCGTGGAGACGAGCCGACCGGCGACGACGAGGTTGTTCAGGGAGACATGGTGGCCGCCGAGTCGCCATGCCCAGATGCGATCGCCAGGGCGGCCGAAGATCCTGAGCCAGTACAAGCCGGGGTCCCGCCCGCGCTGCCGACCCCAGTGAACGGTCCATCCTTCCAGTCGGTCCAGCACGTTTTCCAGACCCATCACGGTGGTGACCGTGGCGTAGCCCGCAATGGACAGTCCGGTGGCCACCAGTTGCATGGCCAGGCTCTGTTGCCGGGGACTCTGGTCCCGGATGGCAAGCCCGCCATGTTCCGTCGGGGTGTAGAACCAGCGCAGCCGCTCGGCCTCCGCCTCCGGGTGGAGAGGAGAATCGTAGGCGGCGAGCGGCAGTTGGTCCTCGCTCAGACTGCCCAGCCAGGCGGCGGCGGCCTCGCCCATGGCGGTCGCCGCCTTCTCCCGCCCGGCTGCCGGGACGTCGGGCACCGGAGCTGCTCCGTCACCGGGCACGGATGGACTCCGGGTCCTCGGAGATGTCCAGCATGACCTTGATGGCGTTGCCCCGGCGCTCGGCGTAGGTGTCGAAGGCCTCAGAGACGTCGCTCAACGCGAAGTGGTGGGTGACCAGTTCCGCGGTGCGGAGCCGACCGCGGGCCGCGAGGGCCACGGCGCGGGCCAGCGAGCCGGTGCCCTCCCCTCGGACCGTCTGGATCGAGATGCCGTTCATCACTGCGTGGTTCAGGTCGGCCTGCACGGGCTGCTCGAAGAACCCGACCAGGACGACCTTCCCGGACCGTTTGGCCATGCGCAGGGCGTCATCCACCGCACTCGGGGCGCCCGAGCATTCCAGCACGATGTCGGCGCCGATCCCGTCGGTCGCCTCCCGGACGGCGGCGACGGCGTCCTGTTCCCGGGAGTTGACGACCAGGTCCGCGCCGAAGGACTTGCCGATGGCCAGCCTCGCTTCCCGGGTGCCGACCAGGGCGACGGTTGCCCCGAGTTCACGGGCCACTTGCGCTGCGAGCAGGCCTATCGGCCCGGGACCGACCACAGCGACCGTAGACCCCACGAGAAGGGTGTCCAGGACGTCGAACGCGTGCATCACGGTACCCACGGTGCTCAGGACGACTGCCTCGTCGAAGTCGACTGTGTCCGGCAGCCGGTGGAGGGTGGCCACGTGATTGAGCGCGTACTGTGCGAAGCCGCCGTTGACGGTCATCCCCTGCGCTCGGTGTCCGGTGTGCCGCAGGCCGTAGTTGAGGCAGTCCGTGTAGGCCCCGGCCAGGCAGTTGGCGCAGCGCGTGCAGCCGCGGTGAGCCTCCGTCACGACCCGGTCACCGACGCGGAGTTCGTCCACGGCGCTGCCCACCGCAGCCACGACGCCCGCGTATTCGTGGCCCGGGACGAACTCGCCCGCAGGGGGGCCGCCGTCCTTGAAGAAGTGCCGGCTTCGGATCTTGAGGTCCGTTCCGCACAGGGACGCCCTGCGGACCTGCACCAGGACATCTTCCGGCCCCACCCGCGGCACAGGCAGCGTCGTGACGGCGAGGGTGCCGGGTTCACCCAGCACCGCGGCCTGCATGGTTTTCGGCAAGGACATAGGGCCTCCAGTCACGGCCATGGGCATGCGTCGGGAATCAGCGAATCGAAACAGTCCTTTTCCCCACACCATCGTGCACGTCGGCTACGCCGATTTCCCATCCCTGGCGCATAGGCATCCCTTATACGCATCGCGAGCAATTCCTATTGGAGGCTCACCGCGGGCCCATGGCAGAGTCGTCCGGAAACGGCGGACATCGCCGTCGGCCGTACGGCCGAGGAACGGGGCCCCGCCCGAGGAGTGAAGCTGTGGATCTGGGAATCTCAGGCAAGACCGCACTGGTGCTGGGCGGAGGTGGGGGTCTCGGCGGCGCCATTGCGCAGGCCCTCGCCGCGGAGGGCGCCGGTGTCGCCGTGGCGGACATCAGTCCGCAGGCTGCCGAGCGCACCGTCGAAGCGGTGGCCGGCCTGGGCGGAAAGGCCGTGTCCCTGGAATGGGACCTTGGGGATCTGGACGCGATCGACCGGCACGTCACGACGGTCGAGGGGGTTCTCGGCCCTGTGGACATCCTGGTCAACAACACGGGAGGACCGCCGCCCTCGCCGGTGGGCGGGCAGGATCCGGAGATCTGGCTGCAGCACTTCCGGTCCATGGTGATGTCGGTGATCGCGATCACCGACCGGGTCGCGCCGCTGATGAGGAGCCGCGGCTGGGGCAGGATCGTCACCAGCGCCAGTTCCGGCGTGATCGCCCCCATACCCGACCTCGGGCTGTCGAACGCCCTGCGTGGCAGCCTGCTCGGCTGGTCCAAGACGCTGGCCCGGGAAGTAGCGGCCGACGGCGTCACCTGCAATGTGGTCGTTCCCGGCCGGATCGGCACCCAGCGGACGAAGTTCCTGGACCGGGCCAAGGCCGAGCGGGAGTGGAGGTCCGTCGAGGAGATCTCCGCCGAGAGTGTCGCTTCCATCCCCGTGGGCCGCTACGGTGAACCGCGCGAATACGCCGCTGCCGTCGCTTTTCTCGCAAGCAGTCAGGCCTCTTACATCACGGGCTCGGTCATTCGTGTCGACGGCGGTCTCATCGCGAGCCTCTGAAAGCAGGAATCAGGATTCAAGGAGGCAGAAATGGCAGCGCTGTCCCGCGACACCACCGGCGTCTACGCCATCGCACCGACGCCCTTCGACGAATCGGGTGCGATCGACTTCGATTCACTCAGCCGGCTGATCGATTTCTACGGATCCGCCGGTGTCACCGGATTGACCCTGCTGGGCCAGATGGGTGAAGCCCCCAAGCTCTCCCACGACGAGAGCGTGTGCATCGTCCAGTACGTCATCAAGCGCACCGACCTGCCGATCGTCGTGGGTGTCTCCGCACCCGGCTACGCCGCCATGCGGGCCCTGACGGCTGACGTCATGTCAGCCGGTGCCTGCGGTGTCATGATCGCTCCGCCGAACACGCTGCGGACCGACGATCAGATCGTGAGCTACTACGAGGGAGCGTCGGCCGCCATCGGCGAGGATGTGCCGTTCGTGATCCAGGACTACCCGCTCTCGTTCTCCGTCGTCATGTCCCCCTCCGTCATCGCCCGCATCGCCGGTGTCGCGCCCGGATGCGTGATGCTGAAGCACGAGGACTGGCCGGGCCTGGAGAAGATCAGCACGCTCCGGCGGCTGCAGGCCGACGGAGCGATGCCCCGGCTGTCGATCCTGTGCGGAAACGGCGGGCTCTTCCTGGATTTCGAGACGGAGCGCGGAGCCGACGGTGCCATGACGGGCTACTGCGTGCCCGAACTCCTCGTCGACGTGGTACGCCTCACCGCCGCCGGCGACCGTGAGGCCGCCCATGACCTCTTCGACGCCCACCTGCCGCTGCTGCGCTACGAACAGCAACCGGGCGTCGGCCTGGCGGTGCGCAAGTACGTGATGAAGCGTCGCGGGATCCTGGCCTCCGACATCCAGCGCATGCCCGGGGCGGCGCTGTCTGCGCGTGCCCGCGGCGAGGTCGACTACCTGCTGACCCGACTGGCCCGCAAGGACAGCAGGGTCGTGGTCACGGCATGACCCCCGCCTGCAGCGCGGCCGCACGGCTCCGCGTCACCTCGCCGGGCTCTGTCGGCTCACCGCATGCGGGACGGCGACGCCCGCTCCAGTAGCTTGATCAGATGCAGCTACGTCAGCTGGAGTACTTCCTCGCGGTGTGGGAGGCGGGCTCCTTCAGTGGAGCGGCCGCGCGGCTCTATGTCACTCAGCCCTCGCTCTCCCAGCAGATCGGTGCTCTGGAAAAAGAGCTGGGTGCGGTGCTGCTGGAACGCGGCCGGCAGGGCGTGACGCTGACCCCCGCCGGCCGGGTCTTCCTGCCGCGGGCGCAGGACGTCCTCCGCGTCGTCCAGGACGCCCGGGACTCGGTACGCGAGGTGGTCGAGGGCCGCAAAGGCGACGTCCACGTCCTGACCGTACGGTCCGTCGCCTCGGGCATCCTGCCGCCCTCCGCGGCCCGCTGGCACTCGACGTACCCCTCGACGGTGCTGCGGCTGCACGACTACTCACACCGCCGGGACCTCGAAGAGGCCATGCGCAGCGGACAGGGCGACATCGCAGTCGGTCCACGACCCCACCTGTGGGAAGGGCCGGTCCATTCCCTCGGGTACGAGGAGATGGTGGTGATCGGCTCCGCCGAGTACCCGGCCGACACCTCGGCGAGCCCGGCCGAACTGGCCGCTGCCGACTGGGTGCTCTATGAGCAGGAACAGGGCATGAGCGAAGTGGTGGACCGGCTGGCGGGCCACTTCGGCTTCACTCCGCGTGCCGTGGCGCGCACCGGCCAGGTGTCGGCGGCGCTCCTGTTCGCGGTCGAGGGGATCGGTGTGACGGTGGCACCGGAGAACGCGGTGCCTCTGCGCTGGTCGCGCCATGCACGGCGGATCGGGACCGGCTACTTCCGGGAGCTGGTGGTCTTCAGCAGAAAGCAGCCTTCCCAACTGGCGGAACGCTACCGGGACATGCTCACTTCTGTGGAGCTGCCGCTGACCACGGAGCGGGATCTGCCCGATGGAGCGGTGCGTTTCCAGAACGTGTCCTAGCGATCACGTCGCTCGGTCAGGCCTCGTCACGCAGATGGGCAAGCCCGCTGAGAAGAAGTTCGAGGCCGAAGGAGAACTCGTCCTCGATCGGAACCGGCATCACCCCGGCCACGGTCACGGTGGCCGGGAACAGGTCCGGATCCACGCTCTGAAAGACGGCCGCCGACTCTGCGTCGTCGGCTTGTCCTGCGCCGCCATGCCCGTTGACCTGCACGGCGAACCCGAGGACGTAGCGGGCCAGAGTCGCGTACGCGTACGCGGCCACTCGCGGCGGGAAACCACTGTCGAGCAGCACCGCGACACAGCGCTCCCGCAATGCCATGGCGTTCGGTCCCATGGGAATCTGCTCGACCAGCAGGCGTGCCGCGTTACGGTGCCGGGCCAAGGCGTCGAACATGGTGTGCGCGACCGTCCGCAGCGCCCGCTCCCAGCCCAGCGCGAGGAGTTCGTCACCGTTCAGCTCCACGCTGCCGAACATGCGGTCCACGACATGAGCGACCAGAGCTGCCCGGTTGTCGAAGTGCCGGTACAGCGTCGCCGTGCCCGAGCCCAGACGCTGGGCCAGCGTCCGCATCGAGAGAGCGTCGGAGCCCTCCTCCTCCACGATCCGCAGTGCGGTGGCGACGATGCGCTCCAACGGCACGGGCGGCCGCCCCGGAGAACGCCGAGCCGATGCCCTCGTGCCTGCTCGCGCAGGACCAGTTTCTGCCACGGAACGTCCGACCTCCTCGCCAGCACCATAACAGCAACACCGTAGCCGATACGAGGATCGCCGGTCGGACGAGGCGCTTGATCATTCCCCCAGCACCCTGCGCAGATGACGTGGGAATCCAGTCAGCACCAAACCGGCACGGGAGTCAGCACGCCACCGCCAAATCACCCCCAACTACGCTTCCCGGACACAACCCATTTCACCCTTCTCCAAGCTTCTCAGTCGCCGCTCCGCGAGCGGGCATGGTGGTCCGACGCATAGCCACGCCCCGAACTATGTCGCCCCACCACATGTGCCGCTGACCTGCACGTTCCTACGGTGTGCGAACACATACCCGTCCCCACCGCACACGAGGAAGTGGCGCGCATGACCTCCGCAACCACCGCTACCCCACCACCCGCGAACCTCCGTCGCATCGTCGCCGCCAGCCTCATCGGCACCACCATCGAGTGGTACGACTTCTTCCTCTACGGCTCCGCCGCCGCGCTGGTCTTCAACAAGCTGTTCTTCCCGAACTCCGACCCCCTCGTCGGCACGCTGCTGTCGTTCCTGACGTACGCGGTCGGGTTCGCCGCCCGGCCGCTGGGTGCGCTGGTGTTCGGGCACTACGGTGACCGGCTCGGGCGCAAGAAGCTGCTGGTGCTGAGTCTGCTGCTGATGGGCGGGGCGACCTTCGCCATCGGGCTGCTGCCCACGTACGCCACCCTCGGTACGGCCGCACCGGTCCTGCTCACCGTGCTCCGGCTGGTCCAGGGGTTCGCGCTCGGCGGCGAATGGGGCGGTGCGGTGCTGCTGGTGTCGGAGCACGGGGACGCGCGGCGGCGTGGCTTCTGGGCCTCGTGGCCGCAGACCG
Source organism: Streptomyces sp. SID5464 (assembly GCF_009862985.1). NCBI lineage: Bacteria > Bacillati > Actinomycetota > Actinomycetes > Kitasatosporales > Streptomycetaceae > Streptomyces > Streptomyces sp. SID5464. The sequence goes on from NZ_WWIQ01000070.1 coordinate 19,304, forward strand.
GCGCACCGGCGGGGCAACTCCTCGCCACCGGTGTGCTGTCCCTGCTGACCGCCGTGCTGTCGGACGCCGCGTTCGGCAGCTGGGGCTGGCGGATCCCGTTCCTGCTCTCCGGCGTGCTGGTGATCGTCGGTTTGTGGATTCGTCTGTCTGTCGATGAATCGCCCGTCTTCAAGCAGGCGTTGGCGCAGGCCGAGGCCCGCAAGGCGGACCGGGCCGCGGTTGCCGAGAAGCTGCCGCTCGTCGCCGTGCTGCGGCATCACTGGCGTGACGTGCTGGTCGCGATGGGCGCGCGCATGGCGGAGAACATCAGCTACTACGTCATCACCGCGTTCATCCTCGTCTACGCCACCACCTCGGCCGGCGTCTCCAAGCAGACCGCGCTCAACGCCGTACTGATCGCCTCAGCCGTGCACTTCGCCGCCATCCCGGCGTGGGGTGCGCTGTCCGACCGGATCGGCCGCCGACCCGTGTATCTGGTGGGTGCGGTCGGGGTCGGGCTGTGGATGTTCCCGTTCTTCTCGCTGATCGACACCGGCGGCTTCGGCAACCTGATCCTCGCCGTCACGGTGGGGCTGGTGCTGCACGGGGCGATGTACGCGCCCCAGGCCGCGTTCTTCTCCGAGATGTTCGCGACGCGGATGCGCTACTCCGGCGCGTCCATCGGCGCCCAGTTCGCCTCGGTCGCAGCGGGCGCGCCCGCGCCGCTGATCGCCACCGCGCTGCTGTCCGACTACGGCAGCTCCACGCCGATCGCCCTGTACGTCATCGCCGCCGCCGTGCTCACGGTGATCGCGGTGGCGGCGGCCAAGGAGACCCGCCACCGGGATCTGGCCGACGTCGCCCCTCCCGCCGACGCGGACCGGACCGCGGCACCGGCGGCGGACGCCCGGACTCGCTGAGCTGTCCGGGCACCGACCCCCTGCGTCCGTTCCCGCGCACGGGGGTCAGTGCCGTTCCGGCGCCGACAGCCGGTGCAGGCGCAGGGCGAGTTGGATCTCCAGGGCGCGGGCCGGGCTCTGCCAGTCGTCGCCGAGGAGACGGCCGACGCGCTCCAGGCGCTGGGCGACCGTGTTCACATGGACGTGCAGTTCGTCCTTGGTGCGGGCCGGGCTCATGCCGCAGGCGAAGTACGCGTCGAGGGTGCGCAGCAATTCGGTGCCGCGTCGTCGGTCGTACGCGACGACCTGGCCGATGGTGCGGTCGACGAAGCCGGGGATGTCCCGGTCGCCGGCCAGGAGCAGCCCGAGGAAGCCGAAGTCCTCGGCGGCGGCCCCGTCGCCGGAGCGGCCGAGGAGCCGCAGGGCGTCGAGGCAGCGCCGGGCCTCGGCGTAGGCCGTGGCTATGGCGTCGGGGCGGGCGGCGAGGTTCCCGGTGGGTGCGGAGGCGCCGACGGTGACCGGTGCGTGGACCGCTGTGCCCAGGTGCCGGGCAGCCCGGCGGGCCAGTTCGGTGGCGGTGTCGCCGGGGTCGAGGGGCAGCAGCAGGACGGTACCGCCGTCGCGCGCGGCGGCCAGGCCGTGTCGGGTCGCGGCGAGGTGGGACGCGGCGGCGGCCAGGCGTCTGCGGGCGTCCGCCTCCTGGTCGGCGTCGGGCGCGTCGTCCTCCGGGCGCGCCGCCAGCACCACGTGGACGGCGTCGAGGTCGGCATGGAGGCGGGCCGCGCGCTCTCGCAGCAGTCGCGGATCGCGGTCGCGGGCGTCGAGCAGGTCGTCCAGGAGCTCACCGCGGACGCGTTGTTCGGCCTCGGCGGCGGACCTGCGGGCCAGGAGCAGCAGGGAGGTGACCATGGCGGCACGCTCCAGGGTGCGCTGGTCGACGGGGTCGAGCCCCGGGTGGCCGCGCAGCACGAGTGCGCCGAGCAGTTCTCCGCCGGCGGCGACGGCGGCGATCCAGTCGTCCTCGTGCCGCACGGCGTGGCCCTCCGCGCGGGACGCCTCCAGGGCCTCGGCCGGTGCCGCGTCGGCCTCGGTGAACTCGACCGTGCCGTCGAGGACTTCGGCGACGGCGGTGGCCACGTCGTGGACCCCGCCGCCGCGCAGGACGAGCTCGGCGAGCCGGTCGTGCACGTCGGAGGCGCGCTCGATGACGCCGCTGCGGTCCTGGATGATCTCGTTGGCCCGCTCCAGCTCGGCGAGGGCCGACCGGGTCTCGGCGAGCAGGTTGGCGGTGTCGATGGCGGCCGCGGCGAGGGCGGCGAAGGAGCCCAGCAGGGCGATCTGCTCCCGCTCGAAGACCCGGGCGCGGCGGTCCGCGGCGAACAGCACGCCGATGACGTGGTGCCCGAGCGTGAGCGGCACGCCGAGGATGGCCACCAGCCCCTCGTCCCGCACGCCGGCGTCGATGGTGCGGGTGTGCTGGAAGCGGTCGTCCTTGAAGTAGTCGTCGGTGACATAGGGACGTGCGGTCTGTGCGACCAGGCCGCCGAGCCCCTCCCCCATGCCGAGCCGCAACTGCTGGAACCGGGCCGCGACCGAGCCCTCGGTGACCCGCATGTAGGTGTCGCCCCTCGCCGGGTCGTTGAGGCTGAGGTAGGCGACGTCCGTGCCCAGCAGCGACCGGGCGCGCTGCACGATCGCCTGGAGTACGGCGTCGAGGTCGCGCAGCCCGGCGAGGTCGTGGGCGGTCTCGAACAGTGCGGACAGCTCGGCCTCGCGGCGGCGCCGTCCCTCCAGCTCCGAGCGGACGCGCAGGGCGAGCGGCTTGGCCCGCTGGAGCGCGGCGATCCACTCCGCCGGGCGGCCTTCGGCACGCGCGAGCAGGACCGGCTGCTCGTATGCGTCGGCGGACGCGCCCCGGGCCAGGAGCTCGAGATACGGCGTCTCCGCGCCGCTCGGCGGCGGTTCGGCGAGGCCGGCGGAGCGCTCGGCCGGCTGCACGTGATCGCTGGACATGCTCACAGGATTCACCATGACCGGGCCGTCCCGTCAGCCCTGTGGACAACTCCCGGGCGGACGGGCCGGAGGCTCAGTGGGCGGTCCAGCCGCCGTCGAGCACGAGTGAGGTACCGGTCACGAAGGACGCCTGCGGACCGCACAGATACGCCACGGCCTCGGCGACCTCCTCCGGCTCTATGAGCCGCTTGACGGCACTGTCCTGGAGCAGCACCTCGGACAGGACGCGCTCCTCGGGGATGCCGTGCGCCCGGGCCTGGTCGGCGAGCTGCTTCTCGACCAGTGGGGTGCGCACATAGGCGGGGTTCACACAGTTCGAGGTGACACCGTGTGGCGCGCCTTCGAGGGCGGTGGTCTTGGAGAGTCCCTCCAGCCCGTGTTTGGCGGCAACATAGGCCGACTTGTAGGCCGAGGCGCGCAGCCCGTGGACGGACGACACATTCACGATGCGGCCCCATCCCTGTCCGTACATGTGGGGCAGCGCACCGCGGATGAGCCGGAAGGGTGCCTCCAGCATCACGGTGAGCACCGTGTGGAAGACGTCGGGCGGGAACTCCTCGATGGGGCGCACGAGCTGGAGCCCGGCGTTGTTGACGAGGACGTCGGTGCCCGCGGCGGCGAGTTCGGCGGCGTCCAGGTCGGTGAGGTCGAGGACGTGCGGTTCAACGGTGCCCGCGAGGTCGCGGCCCTGTCCCGCGAGCGCCTCCAGGCCCGCGGCGTCCCGGTCGACCGCTCTCACCTTCGCCCCGGCGGCCGCGAGCCGCAGCGCGCAGGCGCGGCCGATGCCGCCGGCGGCGCCGGTGACGAGCGCGGTGCGGCCGCCGAGGTCGAGCGGGGAGGCTTGGGGAGCCGGAAAACGGGGCGCGGTCATGCCTCGACCCTAGGCAGCACCACTGCCGCGCCCCATGTGGTCACGCCCTACAGTTCAGCCGGATGCAGTGGGGTCGAACCATGTGGGGGCGTCCGACAGAGCCTGCTTGATCCGGAACAGCCCGAACTCGTCCAGCTCGGGCAGGGCGTCGATGTCGAACCAGCCCACGTCCAGCGATTCGTCGTCGTTGACCCGCGCCTCACCGCCGGTGGCACGGCAACGGATGGTGATGTCCATGAACTGGCAGATGTCGCCGTTCCCGTAGGTGACGGGTTCCAGTGCCTGGACGAGGACGACCCGTTCGGCGACGCAGTGCACGGCCGTCTCCTCGTAGACCTCCCGTACGGCGCAGGCCGTCGGCTGCTCCCCCGGTTCCGGGATGCCGCCCACCACGGACCACTTGCGGGTGTCGGACCGGCGGTTGAGCAGCACTCTGCCCTCGTCGTCGAAGACGATGGCGGTGACTCCGGGGAGCCAGAGCAGCTGGTGACCGGCCGAGGCGCGGAGGGTGCGGATGAAGTCGGGAGTAGCCATGGCCCCGACCCTACTGGGCGGGTTGCGGCGCCCCGGCGGGTTTCAAGCGGTGTGCGACCGGCGTACGGCTACACGTCACCGGCGCGTCGCCCGCGCAGACCGGCGCGGACGGCCCACCCCAGTCCGCCGGCCGCGACCAGCACGAGGGCGATCTCCGGCAGGACGCCGAGCTGTGTGGCGGGGGTCTGCGAGGAGCGCAGCGGCACCTTCTGCACCAGGGAGTCGGCGACGAACATGCCGGTCTTCTGCGTGATCTTCCCGTCCGGCATGATGATCGCGCTGACACCGCTGGTCACCGGCACGACCACGGTCCGGCTGTGCTCCACCGCGCGGACGCGGGACATGGCGAGCTGCTGGTAGGTCATCTCGCTGCGGTCGAAGGTGGCGTTGTTGCTCGGCACGGAGATCATCTGGGCGCCGTCGGTGACCTCGGAGCGCACGGTCCAGTCGAAGGCCGCCTCGTAGCAGGTGACGAGACCGACCTTGGCGCCGTCCATGGTGAACACGCCCGGCTTGGTGCCGCGGCTGAAGTCCTGGCGGGCCATCTCCGTCCAGTTCTTGTTGATCGCCCCGACGAGCGTGCGCAGCGGGAGGTACTCGCCGAACGGCTGGATCTGACGCTTGTCGTAGGTGTCGACGGGGCCCTTTACCGGGTCCCACAGGATCTGCTCGTTGTAGAGCTTGCCGTCGCGCTCCACGACGCCGCCGACCGAGATGGGCACGCCGATGGCCTTGGCCGCTGCGTCGATCACGGCACGGGCGTCGGGGTTGGCGAACGGATCGACGTCGGAGGAGTTCTCCGGCCACAGCACGAAGTCGGGCCGTGGGACCTTGCCGGCCTCGACCTCCGCGGCCAGGCGTTCCGTCTCGCGCGCGTGGTTGTCGAGCACGGCCCGCCGCTGGGCGTTGAACTCCAGCCCCGCCCGGGGCACGTTGCCCTGGATCGCCGCGACGGTCACGCTGCCGTCCTCGGCCTTGTCGCTGACCAGCGGCCGGGCCGCCACGGCCGCCACGACCGGGACGGCCAGGCTCAGCAGCCCCACGGCCGCCGCGGCCCGGCGCACCGTGCCGGTGCGCCGCCACGCCACGGTGAGGCGGACGACCTCGTACAGTCCGAAGCCGCAGAGGACCACCGCGAAGCCGAGCACCGGGGTGCCGCCCACCGCGGCGAGCGGCAGGAACACGCCGTCCGCCTGCCCGAACGCGATCTTCCCCCAGGGGAAGCCGTCGAACGGCACGCGCGCGCGTGCCGCCTCGCCGGCGACCCACACGGCGGCAGCCCACACCGGCCATCCGGGCAGCTTCGACACGACGGCGACGCCCGCGCCGACCAGCGCGACGAAGATCGCCTCGATCGCCACGAGGGCGACCCAGGGGAGCGGTCCGACCTCCACTCCGGTCCACACCAGCAGCGGCAGCAGGAAGCCGAGCCCGAAGAGGTAGCCGAGGCCGAGCCCCGCCTTCCAGCCGCGGCCGCGCAGCACCCAGCCGAAGACCGCGAAGGCGGGCAGGGCGAGCCACCACAGGGTGCGGGGCGGGAAGCTGACGTAGAGGAGCAGGCCGGAGAGCGCGGCTGCGGCGGCCGGGAGGAGGCGCACGAGCCGCCGGGCCCAGGTCCGCGCTCCTGGCGCGATCCGCGGCTCCAGCTGGTCCGACTCGCCGACGGAGGTTGCGGTGACGGTCACTCCCGGAGTGTAAGGCGAGTGACCTTGGCGCCGACAGCGCGGTCCACGTGGCAGCGGCGTCACAGCCTCGCCGCAGGTCTGCCGCGACGTTCCTGCTCATTTCGTCACGACACATCCACAAACCGTCCACCAGCGGCTACGGTGTGCCGAAGCCTCAGTCGTGCGGCCGGTTACGGCCCGAGCGGCCGGGGTCTTCACAGGTCGGGGGCGACGTGGTGCGGGGGCGGGGCGGGGTGGGTTCCAGTGGGCTGACGTCCGCGTCCGGGCAGGACGCGGACGGTGAGAGACGAATCGTCGTGGACGCGGCCGGCGTCGTGGTGCTGGGAGCCTGCGCCGGCTGGTCACTGATCACGGCGGCGATGCACGACGGCCGGCCCGAGGGTGTGCTGCTCGCCGTGCTGGCCGTTGCGGCCGGGTACGCCGCCGGGCGGATCGGCGGGGCGCTGCTGCCGGTCGGCGCGCCCTGCGCCGGGGCCCTGGCCGGTATCGGGCTGACCGTGGCGGTTCCGCACCTCGCGCCGGGCCCGCAGATCACCACACCTCTCGGGCATGCCGGGGCGACGGCCGCCGTGCTGACGCTATCGGCCGGTGCCGCGTGCTGCGCGGCCTGGGCCGCTCCCGTTCCGGCCGTGCGGTTCGCCCTGCGGCTGCCGGCCGCCGGGGCCGCGGTGCTGGCGGCCGTGCTCGGCTCGGCCACCGGATGCGTCACATCCGTCGCTGTGCTGTTGTGCTCGCTGGCCGCCGGCCGTACCCGTCACCGCGGCGCCGGCCTCGCCGTCCTGGGCACCGTCGCCGTCCTGGTGACCGGTCTGACCTGGGCGGTCGCGGCGCGGGCCGTGCCGGGCGGGCTCGTGGCCGCCCTGGAGGAGCGGCTGACACCGCACCGGGTGCGGCTCTGGCAGGACGCATGGCATCTGCTGCGCGACGACCCCGCCCTGGGCGTCGGCCCGGGGCGCTTCGGGGAGCTGAGCACGACGTCCGCGCAGTCACTGCTGTCCGACGGCAAACCCCACTCGGCCCCCCTTCAGCAGGCGGCCGAACAGGGCATCGTCGGCGTGGTCCTGCTGGCGGCGGCGTTCGGATGGGTGCTGTACGCGCTGTGGCGCAGCCCCCGCCCGACCCCGGTGGTGCTCACCGCGGGCGCGGCCCTGACGGCGCTCGCGGTCATAGCCGCCTTCGGCAACGCGCTCAGCTTCACCGCGGTGTCGGTGGGTGCGGGCCTGCTGGCGGGCATGGCCACGGCGCGGCCGCTCACCGACGAACCGTCGCACCGCACACCGGACACGCGTCCCCGGGGCGCCGGACGCGCCCCGGCGTGGTGAGAGGACGTCCGCTCAGTGCGCGGGGGCGCCCGGCTTGGTCCGCCCCAACCGCGCCTTGATCACCTGTACGGCCGCCTCCGCGTCGTCCACGGTGACCGTGAAGGTGTGTCCGTCCCACAGCTCCAGCACGACGCCCTCGCCCCGTCGCACGACCACCGCGGTGCCCTTCTCCGGCCGCCATCGATAGCCCCAGCCACCCCAGTGGCGGGGAGTGACGTGCGAGATGTACGTGGCGCCCGCCACATGGGACAGCGGGATACGGCGGCGGGGCAGTCCGATGTGGCCGCAGCGCACCTCCAGGTGCTCCTCGTCGACCCGCAGGGCGACGTGCACGAAGGCGAGCGTTCCGAAGAGGACCAGCAGCCCGGCGGCGATGCAGCCGACCACGGCCATGGCCAGCGGGGCGATGCCGGACGTCCAAGCCGAGTCGACGGCCAGTTCGATGCCCAGCGCCATGCAGGCGGCACCGATGAGCGCCAGCAGCCACTGGACCCGGTTGGTGGCCCGGCCGGTCCAGACGTCGGTGTGCGCGTGGGGAGCGTTCTCGCCGTGGCGGTGGTCCCTCATGGCTATGAGGTTACTCAGGTTTCGCTCCGCTGGTACCTCGTGGCGGAGCGTTACTGCGCCGGCCGGTCGGCGGGGCGGATCCGGCACGGCGACGACGCCGGGCGGCGGGTGCGGTCAGCCGGCCGGCGTGACCGCCTGCAACAGCCGTCCTTCGTCATACGCCAGGGCGGATGCGGGCAGCGCGCCCTCGCGTCCGCTCAGCAGGACGGTCAGGGTGCCGTGCGGCGCGGCCCCCGGCGCGGGCTGCCGGCCGAGCCGGCGCAGGGCCTGCGCGGCCACGGCGCCCGCGGAGCCGTGCAGCACGAGAGGCGGCCGGCCGGGGCGCTGGACGGCGGCCCGGATGCGCTCGGCGACCAGTTCGTAGTGGGTGCAGCCGAGGACGACGGTGGTCACCTCGTCAGGCGTCAGCGCGGCGGCCGCGGACACGGCGGCGTCGATCGCTGCCTCGTCCGCGCGTTCGACGGCCTCGGCGAGGCCCCAGCAGGGCACCTCGGTGACGGGAACCCCGCCGGCGAAGTCCCGGATCAAGGTCCGCTGGTAGGTGCTGCCGGTGGTGGCCGGGGTCGCCCAGATGGCGAGGTGTCCGCCGCCGGCCGCGGCCGGCTTGATCGCCGGGACGGTGCCGATGACCGGAAGCTCCGGTTCGAGGCGGGCACGCAGGGCGGTGAGCGCGTGCACCGTCGCGGTGTTGCAGCCGACGATCAGGGCGTCGGGGCGGCGCGCGGCGGCCGCCTCGGCGACGGCCAGGGCACGCTCGGTCAGGTCTTCCGGTGTCCTCGGGCCCCACGGCATTCCGTCGGGATCCAGGGAGAGCACGAGATCGGCGTCGGGGCGCAGCCGCCGAACCGCGGCGGTGGCCGCCAGCAGACCGATTCCGGAGTCCATGAGCGCGATCTTCACCCGGTCACGATAGACGATGAGCGGTCCCGGGCAGTGCGGGTGGGGCAGACTTCGCGCGTGAGCGCCGTTGTGTGGACTGCCGCTGGATCACTTCTCGCCTGGCTCTGGCTGCTGCTCTGTCAGGGCTTCTTCTGGCGCACCGATGTGCGACTGCCGTCGCGCCGGGAACCGGACGCCTGGCCGTCGGTGTGCGTCGTCGTCCCGGCCCGGGACGAGGCGGCGGTGCTGCCCGCCGCGCTGCCGTCGCTGCTCGGACAGGACTATCCGGGGCGTGCGGAGGTCTTCCTCGTCGACGACGGCAGTACGGACGGCACCGGTGACCTGGCGCGTGAACTGGCGCGCCGGATCGGCGGGCTGCCGCTGACGGTGGGCTCGCCGGGCGAGCCGCCCGCGGGCTGGACCGGCAAGCTGTGGGCGGTGCGCCACGGCATCGGCCTGGCCCGTGCGCGTGACCCCGAGTACCTGCTGCTGACGGACGCCGACATCGCGCACGCGCCGGACAGCCTGCGGGAGCTGGTGGCGGCGGCCCGTGCGGGTGGGTTCGACGTCGTCTCGCAGATGGCCCGGCTGCGGGTGGAGAGCACCTGGGAGAGGCTCGTCGTACCCGCCTTCGTCTATTTCTTCGCTCAGCTCTACCCCTTCCGCCGGATCGGGAAGAAGGGGGCTCGGACGGCGGCCGCGGCCGGTGGGTGTGTCCTGCTGCGGACTGCGGCGGCCGAGCGGGCGCGGATCCCTGACGCGATCCGGCACTCCGTGATCGACGACGTCGCTCTCGCGCGGGCGGTGAAGGGCAGCGGCGGCCGTGTCTGGCTGGGGCTGGCCGACCGGGTGGACAGCGTGCGCCCGTATCCGCGGCTGGGCGATCTGTGGCGGATGGTGTCGCGCAGCGCCTACGCCCAGCTGCGGCACAACCCCCTGCTGCTGGCCGGCACGGTAGCCGGGCTGGCGCTGGTGTATCTGGTGCCGCCCGTGGCGGTGGTGGCCGGCCTGGCGTCGGGGAATGCGGCGGCAGCGGTCGCCGGAGGGCTGGCCTGGCTGGTCATGACGGGGACGTACGTGCCGATGCTCCGCTACTACCGGCAGCCGCTGTGGCTCGCTCCCCTGCTGCCGTTCACCGCGTTCCTCTATCTCCTCATGACCGTCGACTCCGCGGTGCAGCACTACCGGGGACGCGGTGCGGCCTGGAAGGGCCGCACCTATGCCCGCCCGGAAGCCGTCCCCGACGAGGGCTGACCGCCGCGGGTGGAGTCACTTCCTCCCGGGTGTCCAGTTCATGCCCCACCCGTAGGCGTAGTCGACGGTCCGCTGCGGGCTCACCCCGCGCTCGGGCACGAGGTAGCGCGCCTCCCGCTGCACGACGAGGTCGCCACCCGTGTTGGTGATCAGGGCGAGCGCGCACACGGGCGAGGGGACGGTGCACTCGTCGAGGAAGAACTCGATGGGGGCGCCGTGCTGCGGCTGGAGGGTGACGGTGGCGTTCAGGTCGGCGAACGAGCGGGCGCCTTCGTAGATGGTGACGAAGACGAGGATGCGCCGGAAAGCGTTCTTGTGGTCGAGATTGACGGTGAGGTTCTCACCGGTCGACACGGCGCCGGTGCGGTCGTCGCCGTCGAGGTGGATGTACGGGGGCTGGTGCAGGGCCCCGAAGGCGTTGCCGAGGGCCTGTACGACGCCCTTGCTGCCGTCGGCGAGTTCGTACAGCGCGCACAGGTCGAGGTCGAGGTCGGAGTGCATCGCGGCCGGGCGGCCGAACTTGCTGCTCCAGCCCGAGAACTGCTTGCGCACCTGCCAGTTGAGGTTCACGTGCAGGGCTCCGGAGGTGCCGCCCTGCTTGGTGAGCGACACGGAGGGGGCCGCCTTGGTGAGCGTCACCTTGGTGAGGCGGACGGGCTCGGGCGGTGCCGCCGGGGGCGCGGCCGGCGGGGGCGGCGCCAGCGGCTGCGCGGGCGGCGGGGGCGGGTACGCCGAGGGCGCGGCCACGGGCGGCACGGGAGCCGGGGTCGGGGTCGGGGCCGCCTGCTGCGGTTCGTCCACCGAGATGCCGTAGTCCGTGGCCAGTCCTTCGAGTCCGCTGCTGTAGCCCTGGCCGACGGCGCGGAACTTCCAGGCGCCCTGGCGGCGGTAGAACTCGCCGAGCACGAAAGCGGTTTCGGTGGTGGCGCCCGGGTCGTCGAAGCGGGCGACCGGCGTTCCCCCAGTGGTGTCCCGGACCTCGATGTACAGGCCCGGGACCTGCCCGAACGTGCCCCCGTCGGCGGAGGCGGCGAGGACGATCGTCTCGATCGCGGGCTCCACGCGCGTGAGGTCGACGAGGAGCGTGTCGGTCACCCGGCCGTCGGCGTTCCGCTTGCCCTCGTGGCGGATCGCGCCGGAGGAGTGCGCGGGCTGGTTGTAGAAGACGAAGTCCGCGTCGGACCGGACCTTTCCGCTTACCAGCAGCAAAGCGGAGGCGTCGGCGTCGGGCACCCCCGGTCCGGCGCGCCAGCCCAATTCCACGCGCAGCGCCGAGGTAGGCACAGCAGTATTTGAACCTTTCAACATTTGCATGTCCGCCCCCATTGCGTGTCACCGCGCCAGGCCATCCCCGGCCGTCCGTCGAGTTCCGTCCGCACAACCTATTCCTCCCCGCGGCGAACTCCCATGCGTCGCCACCGGAAGACGGGGGTCAACCCGCCGGTAACCCGCCCGGAACTCGGCCTTTACACGATCAGAACCCCGTCCGGCGCCCCTTTTTGCCGAGTTCGCTCGCATTGGGGATACCGGGTCACTGCCGACACGGAAAACAACCCTCTTATCGGTCTCCCCAACCAGCACATCGTGGGCTTAACTTATGTGCCATGACCTCCCCCCGCTCCACCTATGGCGGCGGCTACTACTCCGCCTCCTTCCCGGACACCCCGATCTACGACAAGCTCGTCGCCGAGCGGGGCACCCCGCAGATCGCCCCGATCCGGGTCCCCGCGCAGTACGACACGCCGGGCGGCAACCTGCCCGCCCTCCCCTCGGCGCTGCCCGCCCTTCCTGCAGCCCCCTCCCAGCCCGCCTACGGGTATCCGCAGGCGCCGCAGCCCGCCCCGCTCCAGCAAGCGCCCGCGGCGTACATCCCGCAGCAGGCCACCGCACCGCGCGGCTATCCCGGCCCCCAGCCGCAGCCACCGCGTCCGGCGGCACCCGGCGCGGGCTACGAGGCGATGCGTCCCGCGGCTCCCCGGCCCGCCCAGGCTCCCTATCAGGACCCGTACAACCAGCAGTACCGCGGTTACTGAGCCGCCCGCCCGGGGGCTGTCGGTACCGACTGGCACGATGGCCCCATGGGGAACGCACACCTGCACTCGATCCACGTCCATCCGGTCAAGGCGGTCCGGGGCCTCGCGCCCCGGGAGGCCGCCGTGGAGCCCTGGGGGCTGGCCGGAGACCGGCGCTGGGTGCTGATCGACGACGGGGGAAAGGTCGTCACGCAACGCCAGCAGCCCTGCCTCGCCCTGGCCGCCGCCGAGCTTCTGCCGGACGGCGGCGTCCGCCTGTCCGCGCCCGGCATGGACCCCCTGACGGTGTCCGTTCCCCGGCCGTCGGCCACGGTGCCGGTGGAGATCTTCCGCGACAAGGTCGACGCGGTCCCGGCCGAGGACGAGGCCGCGCACGCCTGGTGCAGCGCCTATCTCGGCATCGGCGTGCGTCTCGCGTACATGGACGACCCGGCCACGCGCCGGCCCGTCGACCCGGAGTACGCGCGCCCCGGCGAGACCGTCTCCTTCGCCGACGGCTTTCCGCTGCTGCTCACCACCACGGCCTCCCTCGACGCCCTCAACGCGCTGATCGCGCAGGGGGACCACGCGGACGAGGGCCCGCTGCCCATGAACCGTTTCCGGCCGAGCGTGGTCGTGGCGGGCACCGACGCCTGGGCCGAGGACGACTGGTCGCGTCTCACGATCGGGGACGTGTCCTTCCGCGTCGCCAAGACCTGCGGACGATGCGTGGTGACCACCACCGACCAGGGCACCGGCGAGCGCGGCCGCGAGCCTTTGTACAGCCTGGGGCGGCACCGGCGGCTCGGCGGCAAGCTGGTCTTCGGGCAGAACCTGGTGCCCCTGTCCGGAGGCACGATCCGGGTCGGTGACCCGGTCACGATCCTCGAATAGGCCGGGCCGGAGGTCTGCGCCCGGGCGGGAACCGGGCGACGGGGCCGGGCGTTGGCGTTGTGTGAGAAGTGCATGAGAGTCGCCGGTGAGAGGTGATTTCCCTCTCTCTTCGCCGGGTTGGCGCGCGGACGGCTCCGCCGGGGGTTATCACGGAGCCGGAAGGGGGTGCAGGCAGTGCGAGCGATCAGTGGACTCTGGCGCTGGCGGCGCAACCCGCTGTGCCGCGCCACCGATCTGGCCGAGGCCTGGGTGGCGCTGGCGGCCCTGGTGCTGATCCTCCTGGCCGCCCCGGTGGCCGGCTCCCTCGTCGGGGGCGCCGCCCAGGAAGCGCTCCAGCGCTCCGTCCGCGAGCAGCACGAAGCGCGGCACCTCGTGACGGCCACCGTGGTCCGCAAGCTCGACCCCTCCCCGCTGGACGCCGACCCCGAGACGTCCACGGGCCGGGATCTGCGCAACCGCGTCCTCGCCGACTGGACGGCACCCGACGGCACCGCGCAGCACGGCCCGGTGCTGGCGAGCCTCAAGGACCCGCAACAGGGCGACGAGTTCCGGATCTGGACCGACCGGCACGGCCGGATGGTGGCCCGCCCCCTCGACTCCGCGACGGCGTCGACGCACGCGGTCCTCGCCGGCTTCGGCGCGGCCCTCGTGGCCGGCGGTCTCATAGAGGGCGGCAGACGGCTGATCGTCTGGCGCATGGTCCGCCGCCGGTACGCCCGTTGGGACCAGGCATGGGACAAGGCGGGCCCGGACTGGGGCAGGACGGGCACCGGCAGCTGACAGCCTTCCGGCTCTGGTCAACCCACCACCCGCGCGCACGCTACGGTGGTCCGGCCGAACCGTTCGGCACAACCCGCGCGCGAGCGAGCAGGAGGGGCGCGCCGGTTTCGATGCCGCGTGCGCGCGCAGGCCCGAGGGGGCCCGGCACGGTCGCGGTCCCGACACCGGTTGGAGCGCCCCGAAGGCGAACGAGCCATCAGTACGACCGAGGTGGGGGCACAGCTACACCATGGCACAGGGCACGGTCCAGGTGACGCACACCGGCACGTCGCGGTGGCGGCGCCGCACGGGTGAGTACGCATCGCTCGCCGCTGCCCTGGAGGCCGCGGCCGACGGAGACGTCCTCACGGTCGCCCCCGGCACCTACCGGGAGAACCTCGTCGTGCAGCGCGCGGTGACGCTGCGCGGCCCCGAGGGCTCCCCCGGCTCGGTGCGGATCGCGCCCGCGGACGGCGTGCCGCTGACCGTGCGCGCCTCGGCGGTGGTCCAGGACCTGCACGTGGAGGGCCAGGACGCGGCGGCCCCCGCGGTGCTGGTGGAGGAGGGCACTCCGGAACTGAGCAACGTACGGGTGGTCACGCGGTCGGCGACCGGGATCGAGGTGCGCGGCAGCGCCAGGCCCACGGTCCGGCGCTGCGCGGTCGACAATCCGGCGGGCATCGGCATCGCCGTACTCGACGGTGCGGGCGGGCTGTTCGAGGAGTGCGAGGTCGTCGCGGCCGGCCAGGCGGGCGTGGCGGTGCGCGGCGGCGCCCACCCCCGTCTGGAGCGCTGCCGGGTGCACCACACCTCGGGCTCGGGCCTGTCGGCGACCGGGGAGAACTCGGCGCTGGAGGCGGTGGGCTGCGAGGTCTACGAGGTCCGGGGCAGCGGCGTGCAGATCACCGGCCGGGCCACCGCGCACCTCACCGACTGCGATGTGCACCGCACGACGGCCGACGGTGTCACGCTCGACACGGACGCCGTGCTGACGCTCGCCGACTGCCGTATCCACGACATCCCGGAGAACGCGGTCGACCTGCGTTCCCGCTCCGTCCTCACACTGACCCGCACCACGGTGCGGCAGTTCGGGCGCAACGGCCTGTCGGTGTGGGACCCGGGCACACGCGTGGACGCCAACCAGTGCGAGATCTTCGACAGCACGGGCGACTACCCGGCGGTGTGGGTGAGCGACGGCGCCACCGCGGTGCTCGACTCGTGCCGGGTGCACGACGTGCCGGACGCCCTGTTCGTCCTCGACCGCGGCTCGCGCGCGGACGTCGTCGACAGCGACCTGTCGCAGGTGCGCAACACGGCCGTGTCGGTGAGCGACGGCGCCACCGCGCAGCTCGACGACTGCCGGATCCGGGACGCGGCGACGGGCGCCTGGTTCCGCGACCACGGCAGCGGGGGCACCCTCAGCAACTGCACGCTGGACGGCACCCAGACCGGCGTCATCGTCACCAAGGGCGCCGACCCCACGGTGGAACGCTGCACGGTCGACTCACCCGCGGAGGCGGGGGTGTACGTCTCGGCGGGCGGCCGCGGCAGCTTCCAGAACTGCCGGGTGACGGGCAGCGGCGGCTACGGCTTCCACGTGATCGACGGCAGCCGTACGACGCTGCGGAAGTGCCGCACGGAGCGGTGCGCGCGCGGCGGCTACGAGTTCGCGGACAGCGGCGCGGACGCGTCGTCCGGGGCGGGCCCCCTGGTCGAGGACTGCACCAGCGACGAGAGCGCGGGACTGCGGGCACCGGCGGCGCGGGAGACGGCCGTGCAGACGGTGAGCCACTCCCCCGGCCTGCTGGGCGCGGTCCCGGGGCAGCGCACCGAGCCGGCGCCCCCGGCCCCGGCCCCGGTCGCGGAGCCCGAGCAGCCGGCCCGCACCTCCAAGGACGTCCTCGGTGAACTCGACGCGCTGGTCGGCCTGGAGAGCGTCAAGCGCGAGGTGCGCGCCCTCACCGACATGATCGAGGTCGGCCGGCGCCGGCAGCAGGCGGGCCTGAAGGCCGCGTCGGTCAAGCGGCATCTGGTCTTCACCGGCTCCCCCGGCACGGGCAAGACGACGGTCGCACGGCTGTACGGCGAGATCCTCGCGTCGCTCGGTGTGCTGGAGAAGGGCCACCTGGTCGAGGTGTCCCGGGTCGACCTGGTGGGCGAGCACATCGGCTCGACCGCGATCCGCACGCAGGAGGCCTTCGAGAAGGCGCGCGGCGGTGTGCTGTTCATCGACGAGGCGTACGCGCTGTCCCCCGAGGACGCGGGCCGCGACTTCGGCAAGGAGGCCATCGACACACTGGTGAAGCTGATGGAGGACCACCGGGACGCGGTCGTGGTGATCGTCGCGGGCTACACGGCCGAGATGGAGCGCTTCCTGTCGGTCAACCCCGGGGTGGCCTCCCGGTTCTCACGGACCATCACCTTCAGCGACTACGGCCCCGAGGACCTGCTGCGGATCGTGGAGCAGCAGGCCGAGGAGCACGAGTACCGGCTGGCGGAGGGCGCGGCCAAGGCCCTGCGGAAGTACTTCACGGAGATCCCGAAGGGTCCGGCGTTCGGCAACGGCCGTACCGCCCGGCAGACCTTCGAGGCGATGGTGGAGCGGCACGCGAGCCGGGTCGCCCAGTTCCCCGAGCCGAGCACGGACGACCTGACCCTGCTCTACGCCGAGGACCTCCCCGAGCTGCCCTGAGGATCGGCCTCCGGACGGGGTGTCGGCAGGCCCGGCCGCAGCCGGGCCAGCAGCTTGCGGCGCTCCTCGGCGAACGCCGGATCGGCCTGGTAGTCGGAGTGGCCGAGGATCGGCGCCGGCAGCGGGTGCAGGTCGGTGCGGCCGTAGGAGAGGGGGTCCATCAGCGGCACGTGGTCGACCCCGAGGTCGTGGTCGCCGGGCAGGCGCACGGGGCCGCCGATGGGGTCGGTGAGCCGGTACAGGTTGCGCCAGCAGTCGACCTCCCGGTGCAGGGAGCTGAGCGCGGCGGGGCCGAAGTGCGCCGGGAACCAGCGGCCGTAGAGCCGCTCCAGCGGGGAGCCGTAGGTCAGCAGCGCGACGCGTCTGCGGGTGGACGGCGCGAGTTGCCAGGCCGCGGCGGCGGCGAGCACGCTGCCCTGCGAGTGCCCGGAGATGACCAGCCGTCCGCCGGTGACGCGGGTCCAGGTCGCGATCCGCCAGGTCAGGTCGGGCACGGCGCGCTCGGCGTAGCAGGGCGGGGCGAAGGGGTGGGCGGCGCGCGGCCAGAAGGTGCCGACGTCCCAGAGGATGCCGATGGTGCGGCGTGCCGCGGCGTCCTTGTAGGCGCGCCTGCCCCAGGTGACGAACAGTACGAAGCCGAGGCCGATCAGCCAGGAGCCGAGGGCCTGGGCGGTCTCGGCGGCGCCGTGGACGACGGGGTAGGTGCCCTGCGCCGCCTCGCCGGGTGTCTCGTCGGTGGTCAGGGCGCCCACGAGGGCTCCGGCGCCGAGCAGCAGGGTGACACCGGAGGTGACGGCGACGACGCGGGGTCCCCGGTCGGTGAGGGAGGCCATCGCTCTGGTGTAGGCGATACGGCTGGTACGGGCACGGTCCTGGGCCTCGTCCGGGTAGTCGCGGGCCACCGCCTCGCGCTCGGCGCGGGCGAGCTGCCGGGCACGGTGGGCCAGCCAGCCGACGAGCACCAAGAGCACCACGATCACGGGCGGGATCACGGACGCCTGCCAGGTCAGCAGGACCGGCGGGCCGTCGATCGACGTCCCGGTGCCGTCCAGCCAGTCGGACACGCGCTGCGCCACCCCGCCGGACATCACGCCGCCCAGGGCGCAGGCCAGCATCGCGACGGCCGGTCCGCCGAGGCCGCGCAGCACGGCCCGGCGGTCGGGGTCGGTGCGGTGCAGTGCGTGAGCGACGCCGGCGAGGACGATCACGAGCAGGCCCTGGACCAGGGCGAGACCGCCGAAGGTGGCGTCGCCCGGCAGCCGGCCGGCCGACTCCCAGCCGGGGCGCTCCCATCCCGCGTACAGCAGGGCGAGGGCCAGCAGCACGAGGGCGGCGAGCGGCAGGCGTCGTACGAAGCGCTCGTCGAGTTCCCGGTCGAGGCGTCTCTCGCTGCGGCCCCGGCGGCACACCACCCAGACCACGGCGACGGCACAGGCCACCAGGGCGGCCTCCAGGAGCAGGCCCAGGGTGTTCAGTGCGGCGGGGCCGCCGGGCTCGCGGTCGTGGCGGGCGGCGGCGCCGGCTACCGCGGCGGCGACCGTGACCAGTCCGGCGGCGGTGTGCGCGGCGCGCAGCCGGGCCACCAGCCGGCGCCCGTACCAGAAGCCGGGCCGGCCCAGCGCGGTCGGGCCGTCGCCGTCCTCGTCGGGCTCGGGGTCGCGGGCCGGCGGCTGCTGGGACTCGTAGTCGCTCCAGGTGCGCCGGGACAGGTACCACAGCAGACCGGTCAGGGCGGTCGGGACGAAGGACGCCAGGGCGAGTCTGCGGCCCGGGCTGCTCCACCAGCCGCCGTCCGAGACGGTGGGCGAGAGGAAGCCCAGCCAGGAGTGCCGGTCGGCGCACGCGCGTGTGCCCGCGCACTGCCAGGCCGCCAGGTCGAGGGCGACCTCGCAGGCCGCCGCGACGAGCAGCACCGTCAGGGTGAGCCCGGCGAGCCGGACCAGGAGGCCGTACAGGCGCACCGTGCGGCGGCGGCCCCGGGCGTTGGGGCGCATCCAGTGGGCCAGGTTGACGACCATGAACGGCAGCAGCAACAGCCACAGGGCGCGGGTGCCGTTGCCGGAGGTGAGGTTGCACCAGACGTAGGCCTCGGGCACCGGTCCGTCGCGGCGGCGGTCGTCCGGGCTGGTCTCCGCGTCGACGTCGTCGGCGCGCCGGAAGACGGCCGCGATGCCGTCGCCGGTGATCCGCACCGTGCGCGGATCGTTGAGCATCTCCTGCGGCGTGGTGCCCCCCACGCCGTGGACCAGGAGTTCCAGGGCGGTCCCGGTCTCACCGGGCCGCCGGCCGGGATGGTCCGGCCCGCCGGTCGAGGCCTGTTCCTGCGCACGTTCCACTGATTGACACTTCCCCCGTGACACGCCGTCGGCTCTGTCCGTGCGGGCACAAGGATCTCCACTTCTGCGGCGCCGCACACCTCCTGTCACGGAATCTCCCCGATCCGTGACATTGCGAAGCGACGGATGAGCCGCAGGTGACATGTGCGCGACGAGCGGTCGGTGGCGCCACCTGCTCCGCGACATGCGAGGATGAGGCGTCCGCGCACCGGAGCCGGGGAGAATGTCCTGGTTGGCGCAGGTGTGCTGGGCCTGACGGACGGCATTGAGGCGAAAGGACCGGAGCGTACGTGAGCGAGAATCAGAACCTCCTCGCGGAGCAGCGGCGATCCCTGATCCTCGACGAGGTCCGCCGCCGGGGCGGGGTCCGGGTCAACGAGCTGACCCGCAAGCTCGGCGTGTCGGACATGACGGTCCGCCGCGACCTCGACGCGCTCGCCCGTCAGGGCGTGCTGGAGAAGGTGCACGGCGGCGCGGTCCCGGTGGTCGAGGCGAGTACGCACGAACCGGGCTTCGAGGCCAAGTCGGGGCTGGAACTGACCGCCAAGGAGGACATCGCGCGGGAAGCGGCCAAGCTGGTCGCGCCGGGCGCGGCGATCGCCCTGTCCGGCGGTACGACGACGTACGCGCTGGCGCAGCAACTGCTGGACGTGCCGGACCTGACGGTGGTCACCAACTCGGTGCGGGTGGCCGACGTCTTCCACGCGGCGCAGCGCACCTCGGGGCCGCGGCAGGGCGCGGCCACGGTCGTGCTGACCGGCGGTGTGCGCACGCCGTCCGACTCGCTGGTGGGGCCGGTCGCCGACCAGGCGATCGCGGCGCTCCACTTCGACCTGCTGTTCCTCGGGGTGCACGGCATATCGGTCGAGGCCGGCCTGTCGACGCCGAACCTCGCGGAGGCGGAGACGAACCGGCGGCTCGTGCAGTCGGCCCGGCGCGTGGTGGTGGTCGCCGACCACACCAAGTGGGGCAAGGTCGGTCTGAGTTCGTTCGCCTCGCTGGAGCGGATCGACACGCTCGTGACGGACGCCGGTCTGCCGGACGAGGCGCGCGGTGTGGTCGTGGAGCATCTACGACGGCTGGTGGTGGCCGGGGAGCCCGAACCCGAGGAGGGTGGAGACATCTGACGGGCCGCCAGCTAGGGTGACGCTGCCGGTCATCGCCCGCTGCCGTCAGGGAGGGCTTCGTCCATGGCTCACCGTCTGCGCCCGGTGGGGCTCGACTTCGTCGGGGTCGCGCCCGTACGGCACGTCTCCGCGCGCGAGATCTCTGCTCCGGTGGACGCGGTCTTCCACGCGCTGGAGGACGTGCCCGGCTGGGCCGACTGGTTCCCCCAGGTGACGGCCGCCCGCCCGATCGACGGCGGGAAGGGGCGCGACATCCGGCTCGTGGGAGGCGTCCGGTTCCGGGAGTCGATCATCGCGGCATGGGAACCCGAGGTGTACGCCTATCGCGTCGACGTCACCAACGTGCCCGGGGTGCGCGCGATCGTCGAGGAGTGGCGGCTCGCCCCGGCAGGTACCGGGACCCGGGTGCGGTGGACGTTCGCGACCGACGGGACGGCGGCGTACCGGCTCGCCATGAAGCCGGTACGGGCGGCTCAGGCCAAGGCCTTCCGGGACGCCGTCACGGCGCTGGAGCGGAGACTTGCGGCGTCGTAGCGCCGCGCCGGCGGCAGGCCCGGGGTGCCGTGTCAGTCGGGCCAGACCCCCGTCTCCAGCAGCGAGTCGATCGCGGCCGTGTACGGCCCGATGTCCAGCCCCTGGGCGGCCAGCCAGGTGTCCGAGTAGTACTTGTCGAGATACCGGTCCCCCGGGTCGCACAGCAGCGTCACGACGCTGCCCCGCCGTCCCTCGGACACCATCTCCGAGACGATCTTCAGCGCGCTCCACAGGCCCGTGCCGGTCGAGCCGCCCGCTTTGCGGCCGATGGCGCGCTCCAGTGCCCGTACCGCGGCGACACTGGCCGCGTCGGGCACCTTCATCATCCGGTCGATCGCGCCGGGCACGAAGCTCGGTTCCATGCGGGGCCTGCCGATGCCCTCGATGCGGGAGCCGCAGTCGCACGTGACGTCCGGATCGCCGGTGGTCCAGCCCTCGAAGAAGCACGAGTTCTCCGGGTCGGCCACGCAGACGCGCGTGTCGTACTGCATGTAGTGGACGTAGCGCGCGAGGGTCGCCGAGGTGCCGCCGGTGCCCGCCGTGGCGACGATCCACGCCGGCTCGGGGAACCGCTCCCTGCGCAGCTGACGGAAGATGGACTCGGCGATGTTGTTGTTGCCGCGCCAGTCCGTGGCCCGTTCGGCGTAGGTGAACTGGTCCATGTAGTGGCCGCCGGTCTCGGCCGCGAGTCGGGCGGACTCCTCGTACATCGTGCGGGGGTCGTCCACGAAGTGGCACCGGCCGGCGTGGAACTCGATGAGGCGGATCTTCTCGGCGCTCGTCGTGCGCGGCATGACAGCGATGAAGGGCACGCCGATGAGCTTCGCGAAGTACGCCTCGGAGACGGCCGTGGAGCCGCTGGAGGCCTCGATCACCGGGCGGTCCGGCCGGATCCAGCCGTTGCAGAGGCCGTAGAGGAAGAGGGAGCGGGCCAGCCGGTGTTTGAGGCTGCCGGTGGGGTGGGTGGACTCGTCCTTCAGGTAGAGGTCGACGCCCCACCGCTCGGGCAGGGGGAACTGGAGGAGGTGCGTGTCGGCCGAGCGGTTGGCGTCGGCCTGGACTCTGCGGACGGCTTCTTTCAGCCACGCCCGGTAGGCGGCGTCGCTGTGGTCGACGTCGAGGGTCACGCCGGTCCGGGTCTGCTGGGGAGTGCTCACGAGGGGGCTCCTAACGCTGCGCGCCGACGACGCGTCGCGCGGCCGACACCCCGATCATAAGCACCTTGCTCACGCTTCTCACCTGCATAAACGTACCTTTGAGCCCCCCAAAGCGCCCCCTGGGGCAGGGCCCGGGGCAAGGGGGCGCGCGGTCCCGGGGGCGCACTTGCGTATGTGCTCCGGGCGCCCCCTGGAGAGGGGGTCTGCTGTACTGGTGCTCGACGCCGGGTGGGGGCAGACTTCACCGCGGGACCGGGGCTCCGCACGGGGTACCGGCAGGGGTACGACGCACCACCGGAGCAGGTCTCCGGACGGGGGCACACTGGATCAGGACACGAGCCTGTGCCGGGTACCGCGCAGAGGGCGGGCCGGTGCACCGACGCGCACAAGGGGGCGGGTGGCATGGCGGAGCCGGAGTTCAGGGCCACGGGCGTGCGGATCGGGAAGCGGCTGCGTTCGCTCACCCGGGCCGGCCAGGTCCGGATCAGCGACGGCCGGCTCGAGTTGCTGACCAGCTACGGCAGTGAGATCGACAGCGCGCCGGTGCAGGCGGTGCGCGCCTCCAAGCCCTGGTTCGGCCCCGATGACCGGGCCACGGCGGATCTCAACGGCAATCGCTACCAGCTCACCCTGGGCGACCACGACCCCGCTCCGGGCGAGCCGGGGCCGCCGGCCGCACGGCGCTTCATCGAGGCCGTGCGCAGGGCGGCGGGGCGCGGCGACTGAGATGTCCGCGAGTTGCGGTAACCCACCCCCTGCGTCACTCTGGTCTCACGTCACTCTGGGTTTACCGGCGATAACGCTGCGAACCAGCCCGCCGGCCACGACAGCGGGCGGCAGCGTCACGAAGGCGCCCTGCTGGATCCGAACTCCGTGTTCTTCCGGACCTCACGTCGGGGAGTCGCAGCCGTGATCAGCTACCCAAGCAGGCACTGCACGGTGGAGCTCCAAGCCCTGCCGTCGCGGATCGGCCAGGTCCGCAGAATCGTATCTGCGCAGTTGCGCTACTGGCATCTGGACGCTCTGATCGACCGGGCCTCGCTCGGGGTGACGGAGCTGTTGTCCAACGTCCACCGGCATGCCCAGCCCGACAAGACGTGCACCGTGGAGATAGAGCTGCTGCTCGACCGGCTCACGGTCTCGGTGCGTGACCACGACCCGCGGATGCCCGTGGTCGACGACGCCGATCCGCTGGCGACCTGCGGGCGCGGGCTCGCGATGGTGGCCGCCATGAGCGAGAGCTGGGGCGTCCGGCCGGACGGGGAGTCCGGCAAGGTCGTGTGGTTCACCCTTCCGACGACCTCCGCCGCGGTGGCGGCGCCGTCGCGCCCGGCCCGGCGCACGGTCCTGGAGAAACCCGCGCGCAGGTTCGCGGAGGTCGGGCACGCCGCCGACGGGCTGCGGCCCGAACATGCTCCCGCCCGGTCCGCCGTTGCCGGTTGACCGGGCGGTGACCACCGTTTGCACGGGTGCCGCGGGGGCGTACGCCGCCGGGTGTGGCTCCGGGACGTAGGGCGTGTCCCGGAAGTCCCGTCGTCCGCCCGGACGGCGGGACTTCGCGGACGCCCCCCCGAGTCACTCGGTGGCGATGGCCCGCAGCACATCCAGGCGTGCCGCGCGCCGGGCCGGGCGCAGCCCCGCGAGGGCGCCGGCCGCGAGACCCACGAGGGCCACGACCACGAGTTGCGCGGGCGGCATGGCGAAGGCGAAGGCACTGTCACTGGCGCCGTCCGAGGCCCTGACGAGGACCCAGCCGAGGAAGGCGCCGAGGGCGAGCCCGCCGGCCGTGCCGAAGGCGGCGACGAGGACCGACTCCCAGCGGACCATGGCCCGCAGCTGGGAGCGGGTCTGGCCGACGGCCCGCAGCAGCCCGAGTTCCCGGGTGCGTTCGTGGATCGCCAGGGTCAGGGTGTTGGCGATGCCGAGGAGCGCGATGACCACGGCGAGGGCGAGCAGGGCGTAGACCAGGGTGAGCATCATGTCGATGCCGCCGGCCGAGGACTGCGCGTACTCGTCGCGGGTCTGGACCTCCGGGTTGCCGTACCGGGCGGCGGCCTTCTCCACCGCCGCCTTGCCCGCGTCCGTGCTCACGCCGTCCTTGAACGTGACGGCGACGAGGGTGTCGGAGTCCTGGGTGCGGTGCGGGGCCCAGGCGGCGCGGGTGATGACGTAGTCGCCGGCGAGTTCGGACTGCCCGTAGACCGCGCGGACGGTGAAGGTCTCCTTCCTGCCGTCGGTGAAGGTGAGGTGTGCCTTCGACCCGGTGGTGAGGTGCTGCCGGTCGGCCTCCTTCTCGGTGATGGCGATGCCGTCGGTGCCCAGGTCGCGCAGGGAGCCGTCGATCCTGCCGAGGTCGAAGGTGCGTTCCAGGGCGACCGGGTCGGTGACCGTGAGGGCCCGGCCCTTGCCGTCGACCTCGGCGACACCGCGGCCGAGTCCGACCGCCGTGTTCACCTGGGGCAGCTCCTGGACCGCGCCGGCCAGCCTCGGGCTCAGTCCGCTGCCGCCCGCACCGAACGACGGGGCGCTGACGGCGACGTCGCCCGCGAAGGACCGGGACACGGTCTGGTCCATGGTGGCCTTCAGCGAGGCGCCGAACACCGTGAACAGCGACACGACCGCCACGCCGATCATCAGGGCACTGGCGGTGGCCGCGGTGCGCTTCGGACTGCGCAGGGCGCCCTGCCGGGCCAGGACCCCGGTGACACCGCGCAGCCGGTCGAGGGGGCTGCCGAGGATCCGGACGGCGGTGGCGGAGGCGACCGGGCCGAGCACCACGAAGGCGACCAGGGCCAGCACTGCGCCGGCCCCCGCCAGCCAGACGGACGGTGACACCAGGACGCCGGCCAGCGTGAGGGCGAGGGCCAGCGCGACCAGGCCCGTCCCGGTGACGGCCCGCAGGCGGGACGCGCCGGAGGTGTCGACGGCCGTCTCGCGAAGGGCTGCCAGGGGTGCGGTGCGGCCGGCGCGTACGGCGGGCAGCAGGGCGGAGCCCAGGCAGACCACGATGCCGACGGCCAGCGGCAGCGCCAGGGACAGGGCCTTGACCACCAGCTCGCCCTCGGGGAACGGAAAGCCGATGGCCGGGAACAGCGCCTGGAGCCCGGCCGCGATGCCGATGCCGCCCACGAGGCCGGCCAGGGACGCGGTCACGGCCACGGCGGTGGCCTCCACCAGAGTGGTGACGGTGACCTGGCGGCGGGAGGCGCCCAGCGCCCGCAACAGGGCGTTCTCGCGAGTGCGTTGGGCGACGACGATGGCGAAGGTGTTGTGGATGGAGAAGGTCGCCACCAGCAGGGCGATGCCGGAGAACACCAGCAGGAAGAGCGTGAAGATGCTCAGGAACTGGCTGGAGATCATCTCGTTGTTCTCCTCGGCCGACTCCTGGCCGGTGATGGCCTCGACCCCCTTGGGCAGGGCGGGTGTCAGCCGGTCGACGAGCTCCCGCTGGCTCACCCCGGGACCGGCTCGCACCTGGATGCTCGCCGCCTCGCCCGGCCGTGCCGTGAGGTACTTCTCCGCGTCGGCCACGGTCATCCCGGTGAAGGTCACCTGTGCCATGCCGTCCTCGCCGCCGAAGGTGGCGAGGCCGACGATGGTCACCCGGACCGGGTCGGGGGTGCGCAGGGTGGTCGTGTCGCCGATCTTCAGGTCGCCCTTCTCGGCGGTGCCGCGGTTGACGACGACCTCGCCGGACTTCCGCGGGGCGCGCCCCTCGGCGAGCTGGTAGGGGTTGAGCTCCGGGTCGGTGATCCAGTTGCCGGCGAGGGTGGGCGGGCCCTGTCCGCCGATCGGGTCGCCATCGGCGCCCAGGAGCTGCCCGGCGCCCTGGATGTCGGGAACGGCGGCCGCGACTCCCGGGACCTTCTCGATGGTCCCGACCAGGTCGGTGGCGATCGGCTGCCGCACGCCCTGGCTCTCGCCGGGCGTGGTGATGGCGTCGGCGCTGCGCACCACGGCGTCGGTGCCGCTGGTCGCGTTGCCGAACATGGAGTCGAAGCCGGCGCGCAGCGTGTCGCCCATGACGAGCGTCCCGGCCAGGAACGCCACGCCCAGGAACACGGCGAGGAACGTACCGGCGAAGCGCCGCCGGTGGGCGCGCAGGGAGGACACGCCCAGGCGGACCGAGGCGTTCATGAGGGCACCTCGAAGGCCTTCATCCGGTCCAGGACCCGGTCGGCGGTCGGGGACTCCATGCGGTCGACCAGGCGTCCGTCGGCGAGGAAGACGACCTCGTCGGCGTGCGCGGCGGCCACGGGATCGTGGGTGACCATGACGACCGTGCGCCGCGTCTCGCGTACGGTGCGACCGAGCAGGCCGAGCACCTCCTCGCCGGAGCGCGAGTCGAGGTTGCCGGTCGGCTCGTCGGCGAAGACGACGTCCGGCTGTCCGGCGAACGCCCGGGCCACGGCGACGCGTTGCTGCTGTCCGCCGGAGAGCTCGGCGGGCCGGTGGTGGAGCCGGTCACGCAGTCCGACGACATCGATCAGCGTGTCGATCCACCCCGGGTCGCCGCGGACTCCCGCCAGGTCCAGGGGCAGCCTGATGTTCTCCGCGACGGTGAGTGTCGGCACCAGGTTGTACGCCTGGAACACGAAGCCCACGCGGTCGCGGCGCAGGAGCGTGAGGCGGCGGTCGTCGAGGCCGCCCAGGTCGGTGTCGCCGATGCGGGCGGTACCCGAGGTGAGCGTGTCCAGACCGGCCGCGCAGTGCATCAGGGTGGACTTGCCGGAGCCCGAGGGCCCCATGATCGCGGTGAAGCGGCCGGCCGGGAAACTCACGGTCACGCCGTCGAGGGCGCGTACGGCGGTGTCACCACCGCCGTACACCTTCACCGCGTCGACGACCCGGGCGGCGGGCCGCGTGGTCGTCGTGGCGGTCGTGCTGGTCATGCCGCACCTCCCTTGCGGCCGAACTCCTCGTCCAGCACGGACAGCCGGCGCCAGTACTCGTCCTCGTCGATCTCGCCGGAGGCGAAGCGGTGTCCGAGGACGGCGATGGGCGAGTCGTTCCCGGCCGGGGGCTGCCGCCAGGGGCCGCCGCGGCGTCCGTGCCACACCGTGCGGCGCAGCAGCACGAGGCCGCCGCCGATGACCAGTGCCCAGATCACCGGGAAGAGCAGGATCCACGGGCCGGGGCCGCCGTCACCGAAGTTCGCCAGGGTCTGCATGTCGTTCAACTCCTCGGAGGCGTTGTCGCGATGTCTCGCTTTCGCTTCCGAGCGTCGCCCCGCGAGGGGTCCCCGGTCGTCGTACGGCCAGCGGCAGTGCGCGTACCTCGCGGGGAGTAGACGGGCAGGGCGGCGTGTACCACCAGCGCATCAAGGCGTGTCTGCGGCGCGAGAGGAAGTGCTCGACGGCCGCCGCCCGCTCGGTGGGCGGCGGCCGCGGGATGCCGTATGGTTCCCGGTCTCAGCCCATGGCCTGGTCGTTGTCCTTCAGCTCGCCCCAGCCGTGCCAGCGGTCGACCTCGATCCAGGCGCTGACCCGGGGCCGGACGCGGTTCGGGTAGGGCTTGCCGCCGTAGTGCCGGGAGAGCAGGTCGATGTCGGCCAGGTCCTTGTCGTCGTACATCTCGGTGACGCGGCCGATGAGGGTGACGTGGGTGTACCAGTTGTCCTCGGCGAGGACGGTGAGCGTCACGCGCGGGTCGCGGCGCAGGTGCTTCAGGCGGACCCGGCCCTCGTCGAGGTTGATCAGCACCCGGCCGTCTTTCCACGCGTACCAGGTCGCGGTGGAAACCGGTGTGCCGTCGGAGCGCAGCGTGGCCATGACGCACGGGTTCGGCCGGCTCAGCAGGGCCTCGGCCTCGGGCGGCAGCGGCGGCTTGGACATGGGGGAACCTCCCGGGTGATCAGGCGGACGGGTTTTCGTCGAAACTCGCGAAGTAGGCGGCGGCCATGTCCTCGTCGCCGTGGCCCTGGGCGGCGGCACGCTCCATGCGGGCTGCGGCGGCTTCGGCCACGTCCAGGCGGACTCCGTGGTCCGCACCGGCCTCGACGATGAGGCGGGCGTCCTTGGCGGCGGTGGTCACCGCGAACTGGGGCGGTGTGAGCCGGTCTTCGAGGACCAGCCCGGACTTGGCGTGCAAGTAGCCCATGTCGAGCGGACCGCCGGCGATGAGGTCGAGGAAACCGCGCGGGTCGATGCCGAGGCCCTTCGCCAGTGCCAGGGCCTCACCGGCGGCTGCGGTCACGGCGAGGACCCAGCTGTTGGCGACCAGCTTCAGCCGGGTGGCGCCGCCGGTCGCCCCGTCCTCGCCGGCCCACACGGTGCGGGCGCCGATGGCATCGAAGACCGGCGTCACCGTGTCCCGGCCCTCGACGGGGCCGGCGGCGAGCACGGTCAGCTGCCCGGCCTCGGCGGGCTGCCGGGTGCCCAGGACGGGCGCGTCGTAGAAGACCAGGCCGTGTTCGCGGGCGAAGGCGGCGAGGTCGCCGACGGCCTCGACGCCGGCGGTCGTGGACTGCACCCAGGCGGCGCCCGGACGCAGGGCGGGGGCGGCCTCCCGCATCGTGTCCAGGGCGGCGGGGCCGTCGTAGAGCATGGTCAGGACGACGTCGGTGTCCCGGACCGCCTGCGCGGGGGTGTCGGCGATGTGCACGCCCTCGGCGGCCAGCGGCTCGGCCTTGGCACGGGTGCGGTTCCAGGCGTGGACGGTGTGCCCGGCGCGCGCCAGGTTGCGGGCCATCGCGGCGCCCATGATGCCGGTGCCCAGGACGCTCACGGAGAGCTTGTCGGTCATGACGTCAACTTCCTCGGTGGTGCGGTGCGGACGGGCTGTCTGCCGACCAGCCTGCCCGCTCAGCGGCTCGCCTTCCCGGAAGCTGCGCCCGCAAGCCTGAGACCCGTGGGGTCATGCTTCAGGTCACCGAGATGTCCACGGACGGCCGCAGTCCGGCCGCCGCGGCCAGGGCCTCGTGCACCGGGTGGGCGGCGAAGGCCGCGAGCAGGGCCGCGTCCGCCGGGTGGTCCGCGGCCGGGTAGGCGATCTGCTCGTAGGCGGCGAGGAAGCGCGGGCCCCAGCGGCGGGCGCCGAGGCGGGCCGTGCGGGAGCAGTTGTCGACCATGTACGCCACGTCCCGGGCGTGCATGTAGGGCAGCAGGGAGTCGACGGCCTCGATGACGGACTCGTTGACGATCTCCGACCAGGGGTGCCCGCGCTCGGCGAACTCGTCGATCTGGGCGGTCATGGTGGCGACGAACACGCCGGCGGTGAACGGGTCGACGGGCAGGTCGCGGCTGTCGCGCCGGGCCCGCACCCGGTTACTCACCGCCCACATCGGGGATCCCCCGATGCCGCTCATCGGGCGTGCGCCGAGCCGTCGTTCGGCGAGGATGACGCTGCGCAGTTCGGTGCCGTCGGCGACCTCGTCGTAGATCTCGGCGACGATCTCGCGCGCGGGGGCGTAGGTGGCCGTGTACGCCCGGTCGAAGACGTCCCGCGCCGCCTGGTCGAGGCCCTCGCGCACGGCCCGCAGTCCGGCCCGCGAGATGGTGCGGGCGATCGGGCCGGTGACGTTCTCACAGGACCGTTCGTATGCCGTCACCTCGTCGTCGCCGGCGAGGCGGTAGCGGGTGTAAAGGCTCTCGACCATGCCGTGGACGGCGCCGAGCAGGATGGCGCGTTCGCCGACGATGTCCGAGCGGTACTCGCTGTCGAGCGTGGTGCGGAAGGTGTAGGGCGAGCCGAGCGCCACGGACCAGCCGAGCGCCAGGTCGACGGCCCGTCCGTCGGGGTCGGCGTGCACGGCGAAACTGCTGTTGATCCCGGCGCCGTTGACGTGCGCGCCCTGCTCGTAGAGCCGCCGCACCGAGTCGCCCATTCCCTTGGGGCACACAGCGATCACCCCGTGCCCCGGCGGGAACCCGCCGCCCGATTCCCGCAGGTGGCCCATCAGGAAGCCGTGCGAGAGGCCGATGACGGCGCCGGGCTGGAGGGCCGCGAAGATCTCCTGGTGATGGGCCGCGAGCGCGGAGTCGGCGATCAGCAGGATCACCAGGTCACCCTCTCCGGCGACCGTGAGCCAGTCGCCGAGCGTGCCGTCGTCCTCGGTGAAGCCGTGGGCACGGGCATCGGCGAGGGAGTGCGAGCCGGGGCGGAGCCCGACGGCCACCCGGATGTCCGTGCCGGCGAGGGAGTCGCGGAGATTGAGGGCCTGCGCCCGCCCCTGGGGCCCCCAGCCGAGGACACCGATGCGCCGGATGCCCGCGAAGGCCTGCGGGAGCAGCGGAAAGAGGTGCCGCCCGCCCCGCAGGACGGTCTCGGTGCCGCCGGGCACGTCCATGGTGTCGAGGGGGAAGACGCGTGAGGTGTACGCGGTCGTCGAGGTCATGGTCGAGTTGTAGGCTCGGCCGGAGCGTTGCGGCAAGCGCAACTTGTGCAGCGCCCTGTTGCATCAAGTGAAAGGTGCAGGCCGTGCGGGACGACCACCGGGAGTTGCGACTGTTCCTGCATCTCGCGCAGACGCTCAACTTCGGCCGGACGAGCCTGGACTGTCACGTCAGCCCGGCGACGCTGACCCGGACCGTGCAGCGGCTGGAGGCGGACCTCGGGCACCGGCTGTTCGACCGGGGGCCGCGCGGGGTGTCGCTCACGGCGGAGGGGCACCGGTTCCGCGAGTACGCCGTCCGGGCCCTGGAGTTGTGGCGCTCCTACCGCGAGGAACATCCCGACCCGGCGCTGCTCACCGGCCGGCTGGCCGTGTTCGCCACGGTGACGGCGTGCCAGGTGTTGCTGCCGGACCTGCTGGCGCCCTTTCGTGCCACGCATCCCCAGGTCCGGCTCGATCTGCGGACGGGTGACGCGGCGGCGGCCCTGGCCCGGCTGGACGAGGGAGAGGTCGACGCGGCCGTGGCGGGAATTCCGCCGAGACTGCCGGAGCCGCTGGTGAGCCGCACGGTCGCGGTGACCGAGCTGGTCCTGGTCACGGCCCGGGACCGGCCGGATCCCGGGCTCGGCGGGCCGTTCGTCCTCCCTCACCGCGGCCTGGTCCGCGATGCCGCCGACCGCTGGTTCCGCGCCCGCGGCACCACACCGGACGTGGCCTGTGAGCCCGACGGCCACGAGGGACTGCTGACGCTGGTCGCGCTGGGCTGCGGTACGGGCGTGGTCCCCCGCCTGGTGCTGGAGCACAGCGCGGTGCGGGACCGGCTGGCGGTGGTGCCGGCCGATCCGGCGCCGGAGCCGTTCGCGATCGGACTGTGTGTCAGGCGGGCCGACCTGCGGCGGCCGCTGGTGGCGGCGCTGTGGAGTCTGGCCCAGGGGAACACCCCGAGAGGCCCAGGTGAGCGCCCCGGCTGGCCTAGGTGAGCGCCCCGAGTGGATCGTCCAGTACCGGCTGCCACGCCAGTTCCGCGGCGCCGACCAGGCTGTTGTGGTCGAGGGTGCATGCCAGGATCGGGACGCCGCCGCTCTGGCCCCACAGGCTGCGGTCGGCGACGACGGCGCGGAGGCGGTCGGGGTCGGCGTCGAGGAGGGTGCGGTGCAGGCCGCCGAGGATGATGCGGTCCGGGTTGAGGATGTTGACCAGGCCGGCGAGTCCGAGGCCGAGCCGGTCGATGAGGGTCTCGGTGGCGGTGCGGACGCCCGGGTCGTCGTAGTGGTGGCGGATGAGGTCGATGGACTGCTGGAGCAGGGACACCTCGGGGCCCGGTTCGCGGCCCGCCGCCGTGAGGAAGGCCAGCGGGTCGGTCTCCACGTCCAGGCAGCCCCGGCTGCCGCAGTGGCAGGGGCGGCCCTCGGGGTGCACGGTGAGGTGGCCGACCTCCAGCGCGAGGCCCGAACTGCCCCGGTGGAGGCGGCCGTCGAGGACGAGCGCCCCGCCGACGCCCCGGTGGCCGGTGGCCACGCACAGCAGGTCACGGGCGCCGCGTCCGGCGCCGTGCCGGTGCTCGGCGAGCGCGGCGAGGTTGACGTCGTTCGCGGCGAACGCCGGTCCGTCGAGGCCGGCCGCGCGCACCTGCTCGGCGAAGATGTCCCGGACGGGCGCGCCCGCGGGCCAGGCCAGGTGCAGCGGGTTGAGCGCCAGCCCCTCGGGTTCGGCGACCGCGGACGGTACGGCGAGTCCCGCGCCCACGCACCGGCGCCCGGTCTCCCGCAGCAGCTCGGCGCCCGCCGTGACGACGGAGGCGAGCACCTTCGCCGGGTCGGCGTCGACGACCTCGCAGCCCGGCGCGGTGGCGACGATCCGGCCGCCCAGCCCGACCAGCGCCGCCCGGAAACCGTCGGCGTGCACCTGCGCGGCGAGCGCGACGGGCCCGTCCTCGGCGACGGCCAGCTTGTGCGAGGGCCGGCCCTGCGAGCCCGCCGCCGCGCCGGGCCGGGCGTCGACCCGGATCAGCCCGAGGGCCTCCAGTTCGGCGGCGACCGCGCCGGCCGTCGCCCGTGTCACCCCGAGCTCGGCGGTGAGCACGGCCCGGGTCGGCGCGCGTCCGGTGTGCACGAGCTCCAGCGCGGGTCCGAGGGCTCCGCGCCCCCGGTCCAGCCGCGTCCTCGAGGTGCTCCCATCCCCCGCCGGCCGGGGGTCAGCCTTCCCGCTCATGAGGGCGAGTCTCCCATGATCCGCAGGGCCGGCGGCCTACAGGCCGCTGACCCGGAGCGTGATGTTGAGCCGTCCGGCCAGGCCCAGCGCGGGCGGTGCCGTGCCTGGGTGCACCCGGGGGACCCCGTGGTAGGCGAGCCGGGCCGGGCCGCCGAAGACGAACAGGTCGCCGCTGCGCAGCTCGACGTCGGTCCAGGGCCGGGTGCGCGTCTCGGTGTTGCCGAAGCGGAACACGCAGGTGTCGCCGAGGCTCAGCGACACCACCGGCGCGTCCGACTTCTCGTCGCTGTCGCGGTGCATGCCCATCCGGGCGTCGGCGTCGTAGAAGTTGATGAGGGCGATGTCGTAGGCCGGTGCCGGTCCCCCGAGGGTGTCGCGGACCGCCCGGCGGCCCAGGTCGCCGAGCCACTCGGGGAACGGCTTCACCGGGGCGCCGTCGCCGTCGACGACCGTGCGGGCGTAGCCGTACGGGTACCAGTGCAGGCCGAGGCAGACCTGCCGGGCGGTCATGGTGCCGCCGCCGGGGGTACGGACCGTGCGCAGCCCGGCCGGTGGGCGCGCCCACGCGCGGCAGGCGTCCAGCAGCTCGCGCTGCCCCTCGGCGTCCAGCCAGTCCGGCATGTGCACCGCGCCCGGCGCCGGCTGTGTGCGGGCTCGGGGGAACAGTTCGCCGTCCATGCCTCCCATCCTCTCCGATGCTTTCCTCCCCGACCTGGGCTGAGCTGCGGCTCGGCTAGCCTGGACGCACGATGGACGACCGTATGACGACGCCCTGGGGCGAGCTCGCGCTGACCCGTTTCCCCGAGGACCCGCGCGACAGGCTGCGTGCCTGGGACGCCTCCGACGAGTACCTGCTGAGGTATCTGGCGCGGGAGGGGGTCCCGTTGTCGGGCACGGTCGTGGTCGTCGGGGACCGCTGGGGTGCCCTGGTCACGGCGCTCGCGGAGCACCGGCCGGCGCAGATCACCGAGTCCCACCTGACCCAGGAGGCGACCCGGGCCAACCTCGCGCGGCACGGTGTCGAGCCCGGCGCGGTCCGGCTGCTGACCACGCAGGACCCGCCACCCGGCCGTGTCGACGTTCTCCTGGTGCGGGTGCCGAAGAGCCTGGCGCTGCTGGAGGACCAGTTGCTGCGGCTGGCGCCGGCGGTGCACGCGGGGACGGTCGTCGTGGGCGCGGGCATGGTGAAGGAGATCCACATCTCGACGCTGCGGCTGTTCGAGCGGATCCTCGGCCCGACCCGCACCTCGCTCGCCGAGAAGAAGGCCCGGCTGATCTTCTGCACGCCGGATCCCGCGCTGCAGCGGCCCGCCAATCCGTGGCCGTACGTCTACACGCTCCCGGACGGCATCGGACCGGCGGCGGGGCGCACCGTCGTGAACCACGCGGGTGTCTTCTGTGCCGACCGGCTCGACATCGGCACACGGTTCTTCCTGGAGCATCTGCCGAATGGCGGGAGCGGCCGGCGGGTGGTGGACCTGGGGTGCGGCAACGGCGTGGTCGGTACGGCGGTGGCGCTGGCCGACCCGGCGGCCGAGGTGCTGTTCGTGGACGAGTCGTTCCAGGCCGTGGCCTCGGCGGAGGCGACGTACAAGGCCAACGGGGTGCCGGGGCACGCGGAGTTCCGGGTCGGCGACGGGCTGGCGGGGGTGCCGTCCGGCAGTGTCGATCTGGTCCTGAACAACCCGCCGTTCCATTCCCATCAGGCGACGACGGACGCCACGGCCTGGCGGATGTTCACCGGGGCGCGGCGTGCGCTGCGGCCGGGCGGCGAGCTGTGGGTGATCGGCAACCGGCATCTGGGCTACCACGTCAAGCTGCGGAAGCTGTTCGGCAACAGCCGGCTGGTGGCGAGCGACCCGAAGTTCGTGGTGCTGAAGGCGGTCAAGCGGTAGTCGCGCCGAGGGTCTGGAGGGTCCTCGCCACGGCCCGGGTCATGGCCTCCCGCGCGACCGTCAGGTAGCCGCGCGGGTCGACCGCCTCGGGGCGGTCGGCGAGGAACTCCCTGATCGCGCCGGTCAGGGCGATGTTCAGGGCGGTGCCGATGTTGACCTTGGTGATGCCGCCCGCGACCGCCGCGGTGAGTTCGCCGTCCGGGACGCCCGAGGAGCCGTGCAGGACGAGCGGGACGTCCAGCGCGGCCGACAGTTGTTTGAGGAGGGCGTGGTCGAGGGTGGCGGTGCGGGTCGTCATGGCGTGGGCGCTGCCGATGGCGACGGCCAGGGCGTCCACGCCCGAGTCGGCGACGAAGGCCCGGGCCTCGTCGGGGTCGGTGCGGGCGCCCGGGGCGTGCGCGTCCAGCGGGGGTCTGCCGTTCTTGCCCCCGATCTGCCCCAACTCTGCCTCGATCCAGAGCCCTTGGGAGTGGGCCCGGTCGACCGCCGCCCGGGTCGCGGCGAGGTTCTCGGCGTAGGGCAGCCGGGCCGCGTCGTACATCACGGAGCTGAAGCCGGCCTCCGCGGCCTGGTGCAGCAGGGTTTCGCTCTGTACGTGGTCGAGGTGCAACGCGACCGGTACGGCGGCCAGTTCGGCGGCTGCGACGGCCGCTCGGGCGAGCGGGAACAGCTGTCCGCCGTGGAACATGACCGCGTTCTCACTGACCTGGAGCACGACGGGGGCGGGCACGGACTCGGCGCCCGCGATGACGGCCTCGACGTGTTCCAGTGTGATGACGTTGAAGGAGGCGACGGCCGAACGGGCTGTGGCAGCCCGGGTGATGAGCTCGCCGGTGGTGGTGAGGGGCACGGTGCCTCCAGGGTCAGTGAGCGAGGATCACCGAGCGGGTGAGATGGCGCGGCCGGTCCGGGTCGAGGCCGCGGGCGGCGGCGACGGCGACCGCGAGGCGCTGGGCCCGGACGAGCTCGGCCAGGGGGTCGAGCCGGTTCTCGATCCACAACCCGCCGGTGGAGCGCACCTGGCCGGCCAGCCCTTCGGGTGCCTCACCGAACATCCAGGTCGCGGTGCCGCTCGTGGTGACGCTGATGGGCCCGTGCCGGTACTCCATCGCCGGGTAGGCCTCCGCCCAGGAGAGTGCCGCCTCGCGCATCTTCAGCCCGGCCTCGTGGGCCAGACCGACGGTCCAGCCGCGCCCCAGGAAGGTGAACTGAGCGCAGTCCACGAGGCCTTCGGGCAGGGGCTCGGCCAGGGCCGTGCGCGCGTCGCTGACGGCGGTGTCGGGGTGCAGGCCGAGGTGGGCGCGGAGCAGGGTGAGGGCCGTGGTGGCGAACCGGGTCTGTACGACGGAGCGTTCGTCCGCGAAGTCGAGGACGGCGAGCCGGTCGGCCGCCGTCCGCACGGGCGTGTCCGGGTCGGCCGTGATGGCGGTGGTGCGGGTACGGCCCTTCAGTCTGCCGAGCAGATCGAGGACCTCGGTCGTGGTGCCGGAGCGGGTGAGGGCGACGACCCGGTCGTAGGCGCGGCCGTACGGGAACTCCGAGGCGGCGAACGCGTCGGTCTCGCCCCGGCCCGCGGCCTCGCGCAGGGCCGCGGCCGCCTGCGCCATGAAGTACGAGGTGCCGCATCCGACGATCGCGACCCGCTCCCCCGGCGCCGGCAGCACCTCCGCGTACCCGGCCGCCTGTGACACGGCGCGTGTCCAGCACTCGGGCTGGCTGGTCAGCTCGTCCTCGACATGCGTCATGCGGCACCTTCCGATCTGATCGTTCCTGCAAGATATCGCCGGCTTTCGAGCAGCATCAAGCATCAGGGCGGGATCGGGTGCGTTAGGGTCGCCCGGAGATCGAGTCGTGGAGGTGCGGATGTCGCGCGACGCCCGCTGGAAGGCGCTGCTGGAACTGCTCGTCGAGCGCGGCCGGCTGGACGTCGAGGAGGCGGCCGGGGAGCTCGAAGTGTCGGCGGCGACGATCCGCCGCGACTTCGACCGGCTGGCCGAGCAGCAGATGCTGGTGCGCACGCGGGGCGGTGCGGTGGTGCACGGCGTGTCCTACGAACTGCCGTTGCGCTACAAGACGGCCCGGCGCGCCTCCGAGAAGCAGCGCATCGCGAAGGCGGTCGCCGAGCTGGTCGCGCCGGGCGAGGCGGTCGGGCTGACCGGGGGCACGACCACCACCGAGGTGGCGCGGGCCCTGGCCGTGCGCGGGGACCTGGCGTCCGGCTCGCCCGCGCTGACCGTCGTGACGAACGCGCTGAACATCGCCAATGAGCTGGCCGTGCGGCCCCAGTTCAAGATCGTGCTGACCGGCGGGGTGGCGCGGGCCCAGTCGTACGAGCTGGTCGGGCCGCTCGCGGACGCGGTGCTCGGGCAGATCACCGTCGACGTGGCGGTGCTCGGCGTGGTCGCCTTCGACGTCACGCACGGGGCCGCGGCGCACGACGAGGCGGAGGCCGCGATCAACCGGCTGCTGTGCGAACGCGCGGAGCGCGTGGTCGTGGCCGCCGACTCCAGCAAGCTGGGTCAGCGGGCGTTCGCCCGGATCTGCGGTGCCGATGCGGTGGACACGCTGGTCACGGACACGGCGGCCGACGCGGAGACGGTGCGGCGCTTCGAGGAGGCAGGGCTCCGGGTCGTCACCGTGTGACCCGCGTTCCCGGCCCCTTTCCCGGCCCGCCCGCCTAAGCTGGGGCTGAGGCGCGTACCGGCCAGGGAGGCGGTCATGGGCGGACCAGCGGAGGGCCACGACGGGCCGGGGGGCCGGCGGTATCTGCCGATCGCCGAGCACGGACTGATCGGCGACCTGCGCAGTGTGGCCCTGGTGGGAACCGACGGCACGATCGACTGGTACTGCTGCCCGGCCTTCGACGCGCCCAGTGTGTTCGCCTCGATCCTGGACGCGGACCGCGGCGGCTGCTTCGAACTGGCGGCGGCGGTGCCGGCGCGGACCAAGCAGTTCTACTTCCCCGACACCAACGTCCTGATCACCCGGTTCTTCACCGAGGACGGCGTCGGCGAGGTGCAGGACTTCATGCCGCTCGACGGTGACCCGTCCGAGGCCGAGCGGCACCGGCTGATCCGCCGGGTGGTGTGCGTACGCGGCTCGATCCCGTTCCGTACCCGCGTCGCTCCCCGGTTCGACTACGGCACCCGGCCGCACACCGTCCGGCTGACCGGTGAGACGGCGGTCTTCGAGGCCGACGGGATGGCGCTCGCGCTGACCGCGACCGTGCCGGTGGAGACCGACGGGCCGGACGTACGCGGGGACTTCAAGCTCTCCGAGGGCGAGTCGGCGGTGTTCGCGCTGGACAAGGTGGGCGGCGACGTGGTGCCCCGCCGGTGTGCGCGCACGGAGGCGGAGGAGCAGTTCGCGGCGACGGTGACGTACTGGCGGCGCTGGCTGGCGGCGTCCCGGTACCGGGGCCGCTGGCGGGAGATGGTGCACCGCTCGGCGCTGACGCTGAAGCTGCTCACCTACGCGCCGACCGGGGCGATCGTGGCCGCGCCCACCACGAGTCTGCCCGAGCGGCTCGGCGGCGAACGCAACTGGGACTACCGGTACGTGTGGGTGCGCGACGCGGCCTTCTGCGTCTACGCCCTGCTGCGGCTGGGCTTCACCGGCGAGGCCGAGAAGTTCATGGACTTCGTGACCCGGCACATCAGCCCCGGCGACGGCAAGCACTCCGGCCCCTTGCAGATCATGTACGGCATCGACGGGCGCACCGAGCTGCCCGAGACGACACTCGGCCATCTGGAGGGCCACGAGGGTTCCGCGCCGGTACGCGTCGGCAACGCCGCGGCCGACCAGCTCCAGCTCGACATCTACGGCGCGCTGATCGACTCCATCTACCTCTACGACAAGTGGGCCAAGCCCATCTCCAGCGACCAGTGGGACGACGTGTGCGCGCTGGTGGACTGGGTGTGCGAGAACTGGGACCAGCCCGACGAGGGGATCTGGGAGACGCGGGGCGGGCGCAAGAACTTCCTGTACTCGCGGCTGATGTGCTGGGTGGCGATCGAGCGGGCCATCCGGATGGCCAACCGGCGCGGCCTGCCCGCCGACCTGCCGCGCTGGCGGGAGTGCCGCGACACGATCTACCGGCGGATCATGAGCCGGGGCTGGTCCGAGGCGCGTCAGGCCTTCGTCCAGCACGAGGACGGCGACGTGCTGGACGCGGCCGTGCTGATGATGCCGCTGACGAAGTTCATCGCCCCGACCGATCCGAAGTGGCTGTCGACGCTGGACGCGCTCACCGAGGAACTGGTCTCCGACTCGCTGGTCTACCGCTACGACCCCCAGTCCAGCCCGGACGGGCTGCGCGGCGACGAGGGCACGTTCTCCATCTGCTCTTTCTGGTACGTCGAGGCCATGGTGCACGCGGGCCGGATCGACGAGGCGCGTCTCGCCTTCGAGAAGATGCTGACCTACGCCAACCACCTCGGACTGTACGCCGAGGAGATCAGCCACACCGGGGAGCAGCAGGGCAACTTCCCGCAGGCGTTCACGCATCTCGCGCTGATCAGCGCGGCGTTCAATCTGGACCGGGCGCTCGGCTGACGCTCAGTGCCCGTGGCCGTCGTCCGCGTGCCCCTCGGGGGTACCGGAACCGGCCGCCGCTCCCCCGGCGCTGACGGTGAAGGCCGCCGTGTGGACCTTCCCGTCGTGCTGGAAGTCGAGGAACAGGCGGTAGGAACCGGCGCTGGGGGCCGTGGCCGTGAAGGAGATGTCCGGGCCGGGCCTGGTCCTTCCGTCGCCGGGTTCGCCGTTCGGGTGGACGTGGAGGTAGGCGAGGTCGCCTGCGCGCAGGGCGACCAGATGGCCGTACGCGCCGAGGTAGGGCTGGAGGTCGGTGACGGGCCGGCCGGCGCGGGAGACCTTCAGCTTCAGTTCGCTCGCCTTGCCCGGGCGCAGGGCGCCGGACAGCTTCACTTCGTAGCCGTCGGTCCTGGCCGTGGTGGCCGGTGCGGGCAGTTCCTTCGGCTGGTACGGGCCGGAGGCGGCGAGGTCCGCGCCGAGGGTGAGGTTGCGGGCGTCCTTCTTCGCCGGGGTGAAGTCGGCGAAGACACGGTAGCCGCCCGCGCGGGGCAGGTCGACGGGGGTGCTCCAGGTGCCGTCGGCGGCGCGGGTGGGGTGCAGGTGGCGGTAGGTGACCAGGTCGCGTGAGGCCACGATGAGGTGCAGTTCCTTCTCGTGTTCGCGCTGATAGGCGGTGACGGCGCGGCCGCTGCCGTCCCTGACCGTGAAGCGCAGGTCGGACCGCTGCCCGGCGGTGACGCTCGGGGTCTGCAGGTCGAGGGTGTAACCGTCCTCGGAGATCTGGAGCCCGCCGGCCGGGGGTGTGTCGTGGCCGGTGTGACCGCCGGCCTCCTCGGGCGGCGGTGCGGGCCGGGTGTGCTCGTCCTCGTGTCGCGGCGGGCTGTCGGCGACGACGGGGTCGATGCCCTGGCCGACGCCGTAGGCCGTGCCGAAGGTCGCTGCCAGGACGGCGGCGAAAGTCGTGATCTTCAGTCCGGTGTTCATGACCGGCATCTCCTTCAGAACCGGGCCTTCCGCTCCTGCGCGGGGCCTCCATGCAGCTCACCATACCCCTGGGGGGTACCAAGTCAAGCGACGTCCGCGCTTGCATCCTATACCCCTCGGGGGTATATATGAACGCGGCGAGGGGATACCCCCGCCCCGTATTCGAGAATCGCGACCGTACCCAGGAGGCACGCCATGCCCGCCACCACCTACGCCGTCTCCGGAATGTCCTGCGGCCACTGCAAGGCCACCCTGACCAAGGCCATCGGCGAGCTGGAGGGCGTCAGCGGCGTCGAGGTCGATCTCGACGCCGGGCACGTCACCGTCACCAGTGCCGCCGAGCCCGACGACGCCCTGATCGCAGAGACCGTCGACGACGCCGGCTACGAGCTGACCGGACGGGTGTGAGCCATGACCACCGACACGACCGACACCGGCGCCGAAGTGGAACTCGCCATCGGCGGCATGACCTGCGCCTCCTGCGCAGCGCGCATCGAGAAGAAGCTCAACCGCATGGACGGGGTCACCGCCACCGTCAATTACGCGACCGAGAAGGCGAAGGTCAGCTACAGCGGTGACGTCTCTGTCGGCGACCTGATCGCCACCGTCGAGGCGACCGGGTACACCGCCCAGGAGCCGGCTCCGCCCGCCGGGCGGGAGGAGCCGGCCGAGGAGCCCGACGAATTGCGGCCGCTGCGGCAGCGCTTGGTCACGGCCGTGGTGCTGGCGGTGCCCGTCGTGGCCATGGCCATGATCCCGGCCCTGCAGTTCGAGTACTGGCAGTGGCTGTCGCTCACACTGGCGGCGCCCGTCGTGACGTACGCGGCGTGGCCCTTCCACAAGGCGGCGTTCACCAACGCGCGGCACGGCGCCGCCACCATGGACACGCTGATCTCGGTGGGCACCTCGGCCGCGTTCCTCTGGTCGCTGTGGGCGCTGTTCCTCGGCACCGCGGGCACGCCGGGCATGACGCACCCCTTCGAGCTGACCATCGAGCGCACGGACGGCGCCGGGAACATCTACCTGGAGGCAGCCGCGGGGGTGACCGCCTTCATCCTGGCCGGCCGGTACTTCGAGGCCCGCGCGAAGCGCAAGGCGGGTGCGGCGCTGCGCGCGCTGCTGGAGCTGGGTGCGAAGGACGTCACCGTGCTGCGCGCCGACGGCCGTGAACAGACCGTTCCGGTCGCGGAGTTGCGGGTCGGGGACCGCTTCCTGGTCCGGCCCGGCGAGAAGATCGCGACCGACGGGACGGTGGTGGAGGGCTCCTCCGCCGTGGACGCCTCGATGCTCACCGGCGAGTCCGTGCCCGTGGAGGTGGGAGCGGGCGACCCGGTCACCGGCGCCACGATCAATGTCGGCGGGCGGCTCGTGGTGCGCGCCACGCGGGTCGGCGCCGACACCCAGCTGGCCCGGATGGCCCGGCTCGTGGAGGACGCGCAGAACGGCAAGGCCGCCGCGCAGCGGCTCGCGGACCGGATCTCCGCCGTGTTCGTGCCGGTGGTGATCGCCCTGGCGCTGGGCACGCTGGGCTTCTGGCTCGGCAACGGCGCAGGGCTGACGGCGGCCTTCACCGCCGCGGTCGCCGTCCTGGTCATCGCCTGCCCGTGCGCCCTCGGTCTGGCCACGCCGACCGCGCTGATGGTCGGCACCGGGCGGGGCGCGCAGCTCGGCATCCTCATCAAGGGCCCGGAGGTGCTGGAGTCCACGCGTCGCGTCGACACCGTCGTCCTCGACAAGACCAGCACCGTCACCACCGGCCGAATGACCCTGCTGGCGGTGCACACCGCGGA
This sequence comes from Streptomyces sp. SID5464, assembly GCF_009862985.1. NCBI lineage: Bacteria > Bacillati > Actinomycetota > Actinomycetes > Kitasatosporales > Streptomycetaceae > Streptomyces > Streptomyces sp. SID5464. Next base: position 60,563 of record NZ_WWIQ01000070.1, read on the forward strand.
CGGCACCGACGAGGCCGAGGTGCTGCGGCTGGCCGGGGCGCTGGAACACTCCTCCGAGCACCCGATCGCCCGCGCCGTCGCCGACGGAGCCCTCGAGAAGCTGGGCGCTCTGCCCACGCCGGAGGACTTCGCCAACGTGCCCGGGCTCGGCGTCCAGGGCGTCGTCGAGGGCCACGCGGTGCTCGTCGGGCGGGAGAGGCTGCTGGCCGACTGGGCCATGGAGCTGCCGACGGGCCTCGCCCGTGCGCGGGCGGCGGCCGAGGACGCCGGGCGCACGGCCATCGCGGTCGCCTGGGACGGTGCGGCGCGCGCGGTGCTGGAGGTCGCCGACGCGGTGAAGGAGACCAGCCCCGAGGCGATCCGGCGGCTGCGCGCCCTCGGACTGACCCCGATCCTGCTGACCGGGGACAACGAGGCGGTGGCCCGGTCCGTCGCCCGCGAGGTGGGCATCGCACCGGAGGACGTCGTCGCCGAGGTGCTCCCGCAGGACAAGGTCGCGGTCGTCAAGCGGCTCCAGGCCGAGGGCCGGTCGGTCGCCATGGTCGGCGACGGCGTCAACGACGCGGCGGCCCTCGCCCAGGCCGACCTCGGTCTGGCCATGGGCACCGGCACCGACGCCGCGATCGAGGCCGGCGACCTGACCCTCGTCCGGGGCGATCTGCGGGCCGCGGCCGACGCCATCCGGCTCGCCCGCCGCACCCTGGGCACCATCCGCTCCAACCTGTTCTGGGCGTTCGCCTACAACGTGGCGGCCCTGCCGCTGGCCGCGGCCGGTCTGCTGACGCCGATGATCGCCGGGGCGGCCATGGCCTTCTCCTCGGTCTTCGTCGTCGGCAACTCGCTGCGGCTGCGCACGTTCCGCGCCGCGAGCTGAGCCACCGGTCCCGTCAGGGGTGGCGCCACACCAGCGTGTAGCGCCAGAACAGGCGGCGGCGCGGGCGGGCGCCGGGCAGGACGGTCCGGGCCTCACGGACGATCTCCGGGAACGTCATGTCCGCCGGACGTGTGGGAGCCGTCATCGAGACGGGGCGAGGCGCCGGACGGCCCCGGTTCTCGAGCAGGGCCATGACGAGGTTGAGCGGGACGGACGCCATCGAGAACAGACGGTCGGTGGGCGTCCGCTCCCGTGAGACACCGACGATCACCAGCGTGCCGCCGGTGGCCAGACGATCGCGGCCGTGATCGCCGGGTCGGCGTCGATCCCGTGCACCCGCTCCGCCCGGGTGGCCAGCAGCCGGGCGAGATCACCGCTGCCGCACCCCACGTCCAGGGCGCTTGCGACACGCCTGGCAAGCTGCCTCAGGATCCAGCGGTGGAAGTGGGCGTTGTGGTCCCAGGGACGGTCGGCGTGGAAACGGTCGAGTGCGCGCAGGACCCGGCGCGAGAGGGACGTCATGCCGTCAGTCCGGCAGACGGGTTCAGTCGCCCGGCATGGGCACTCGGGAGGTACCGGCTCGCGGGGGCGCCGAGCGTGCGCCCGGCGTCAGCCGGTACCTTGCTGGGAAGGCCACTGCGGGGAGAAGCACATGACCGATCCGACGACCACAGACGAGGACGCCCTTAGTCCGCTCCCGGAGGACGGGAAGCCCTCGGGTGGGCCCCGCCGGCTCCTGGGCGCCGTCATGGGCGACCTCAGAGCCGTGGACGGCGCCCTGTACGCGGCGGTGGCCGCCACTCCCACGCCCACGCTCGACCGGACGCTGCGTCATCTGTCGCACGCGGCCGACCACTCCAAGATCTCGTTCGCCATCGCCGCGGCCCTGGCCCTGGGCGGGAAGCGGCCGAGGAGGGCCGCGCTCGCCGGCGTCGGGGCGATCGCCGTGGCCTCGGCCTCCGCCAATCTGCTCGGCAAGCGCCTGGTGCGCCGGGCCCGGCCGGACCGGGAGGCGGCCCGGGTGACGGTGGACCGGCACGTGCCGATGCCGACGTCCGCCTCGTTCCCGTCCGGGCACACGGCCTCGGCGGTCGCGTTCGCCACCGCCGTAGGCGTGGTCCTGCCACCCGCCGCGGTGCCGCTCGGGGCGCTGGCGAGCGCCGTCGGCTACTCCCGTATCCACACGGGCGTGCACTACCCGGGCGACGTGGCTGCGGGCGCGGTCCTCGGCATCGCGAGCGCCGCGGCGGCCCTGGCGGCGGCAGCGGCGGCGGCCACTCCGTCGGAGCGGACGCAGGCGCTTCTCACGGCGGCCCGTTCATGGCCGCGGATCGGCATCGGCGCCGCCGTACGGCGGTGAGGCCACGGGCTCGTTCAGGCGGGCTCCCTCAGGCCGGCTGTGACCATGAGGTTGACCGCCTCCTGAGGGTGCTCACCCCTGAAGTGCCCCATGGGCCCTGACTCTTGGCTACTCCAGGAGAACAGCAGCCGACCGGCGTACGTCGACGGCGGTGAGCGCGAGGGCCAGCGGCCCCGGCGCCAGGAAGGCCAGGGGCAGGAGCATCCAGGCGCACAGCGCGGCCGTCGTCACGGCGAGCAGGACCAGTCCGCTGCCGCCCACGTCCGCCACGGCGTCCCGGGCGGCCCCGCGCACCGCCGCACGCCAGTCGGTGAGCGACTCGGGGCGGGCGCAGGCCCGCAGGCCGACGACCGCCGCGCAGGCACCGATGACGGCGGCGGCCACCGCGAACAGCGGCGCCCCGGGCAGCCCCGCTCCGGCCAGCGCCAGATCGGCCGCGAGCAGCAGCAGCCCGGCCAGGGCGACGGCCCCCGCCAGCAGGTCACCGGCCCGCAGCCGTCGCCGCAGCAGGACCAGGTACCGCCCGGCCGTGACGGGCCGGTCCTGTCCGGCGCCGCGCAGTACGGCGCACGCCGTCGAGAGCGCGGCCGGTGCGGTCACCAGCGGCAGACAGGCCACCGACGTGGCGAGGCCGACGCTCAGCACGTCCGCGAACAGCGTCATGCGCGGCCCGAACACCTCACCGGCCTCACGTGTCCGCATCCCGCTCACCCCTTCAGTCCGGAGCTGGCCATGCCCTCCACCAGGAACCGCTGGAAGGCGAGGAAGAACAGCACGATCGGCAGCAGCGCGATCACCGACATCGCGAACATCGGGCCGAACGCGGAGGTGCTGGAGGCGTCCACGAAGGAGCGCAGCGCGAGGGTCAGCGTGAACTTGTCCGGGTCGAACAGGTAGATGAGCTGCGTGAAGAAGTCGTTCCAGGTCCAGATGAAGGTGAAGATGGCGGTGGTGATGAGGGCCGGCCGGGTGAGCGGCAGCACGACCTGGAAGAAGCTGCGGAAGGGTCCGCAGCCGTCGATCCGGGCGGCCTCCTCCAGTTCGCGTGGCAGGCCGCGCATGAACTGGACGATGAGGAAGACGAAGAACGCCTCGGTGGCCAGGAACTTCGGCAGGATCAGCGGCCAGTAGGTGTTCACCAGGCCGAGCTGGTTGAAGATGATGTACTGCGGGATCAGCACCGCGTGGTGCGGCAGCATGATCGTGGCGATCATGAAGGCGAACAGCGGGCCGCGCAGCCGGAACCTGAGGCGTGCGAAGGCGTAGGCGGCGAGCGAGCAGCTGATGACGTTGCCGAGGACCGCGCCGCCGGCGATCAGCAGGGAGTTGCCCAGCAGCCGCCAGATGGAGACGTCGTTGACGCCCTCCAGGGCGGTGGAGTAGTTCGACCACTCCAGGTGGCTGGGCAGCAGGTTGAGGCTCGCGATGACCTCGTCGGCGGGCTTGAGCGAGGTGGCCAGCAGCCACGCCAGCGGGTACAGCATGACCAGCAGCGCGGCCAGGCAGCCCAGGTGGACGGCGATCCGCCCCCAGCGGACGGGCTTGTGGGCAACAGCGGTCGAGGTCATCGGTCCCCCTCGGAGGCGTAGAAGACCCAGGAGCGCGAGGTGCGGAACAGCACTGCCGTGACCACACCGATCACGAGGAGCAGCACCCAGGCCATGGCGGAGGCGTAGCCCATGTGGGAGGCGACGAAGCCGCGGTCGTAGAGGTACATGGTGTAGACGAGGGTCGAGTCGGCGGGCCCGCCCTTGCCCGCGCTGACGGCGAAGGCGGGCGTGAACACCTGGAAGGCCTGGATGGTCTGCAGGACCAGGTTGAAGAAGAGCACCGGGGACAGCATCGGCACGGTGACGGACAGGAACTGCCGCCATTTCCCGGCCCCGTCGACCGCCGCCGCCTCGTACAGCTCGGCGGGTATCTGCTGCAGGCCGGCGAGGAAGATGACCATCGGTGCGCCGAACTGCCACACCGTCAGCAGGGCCACGGCGAGCAGGGCCCAGCCGGGCTTGTTGACCCAGCCGCCGGTGCCCAGCAGGTTGTCCACCGTGCCGCCGTCGTTGAAGACGGCCCGCCAGACCAGGGCGATGGACATGGACGCGCCGAGCAGCGAGGGCGCGTAGAAGGCGGAGCGGTAGAAGGCCTTGCCGCGCTTCATGCCCTTCAGCGCGAGCGCGACGACGAGGGCGAGGGCCAGTTGCAGGGGCACGGCGATGACGACGTAGGTCAGGGTCGTCACGACCGAGCGCCAGTAGCGGGGGTCCTCGGTGAACATCTGCACGTAGTTGCGCAGGCCCACCCACTTCGGCGGGTTGAACAGGTCGTAGTCGGTGAAGGACAGGTACAGCGACACGGCCATCGGCAGCAGCGTCAGGACGATCGCTCCGAGGACCCAGGGCGAGAGGAACACCCAGGCGGCGCCCTCGCGTTCGCGCTTTGGGCGGCGTTTCGGGGCGGGGGCGGGGGCGCGCTTGGCCTCCGCGGGGATCGCGGTGGTGGTCATGACCTCAGCTCCGCCTTCGCCTCGGTGATGTAGTTCTCGGCCGCCTCGCGGGGCGACATGCGCGCGTAGGACACCTGGTCGTAGTCGCGCTGGAAGGTGCTCTGCAGGGCGTTGTCGCCAGCGGGCGGGGCCTGGGGCGGGTCCTTGAGCTTGCCCTCCAGGGACGCCTGGAAGTCGGCGATGGTCTTGTCGAAGTCCTTGAGCTGCGGGCCGATCTCGTCGCGGACGGTCTCGTTGACGGGGATGCCGCGGCTCGCGCCGAGGATCTTCGCGGCCTGCCGGTCGTTGATCAGGAAGTCGACGAGCTGCGCCGCCTCCTTCGGATGGGCGGTGTTGGCGGAGACTCCGACGAACATGGACGGCTTGAAGTACTGGCCGGGTGTGCCGTCCTCGCCGGACGGCATGGGGGCGAGCGCGACGCCGCCCTTGACGAGGGCGAGGAAGCCGCTGGCCGGGGCGTCCCAGTTGGCGTCGGTGACGGACTTGCCGCGTCCCAGTGGGGTGTTCTCGACGGAGCCGTCGAGCTGGGTGGTCTGCTCGGCGGGCGAGACGGCGCCCTCGCGGCGCAGCTTGTCGGTGAAGGTCCACCAACGGGTGAGGTCGTCGGCGGTGAAGCCGAGCCCGCCGTCCTCGGTGTAGAGGGCCTTGCCCTGCCCGCGCAGCCAGACCTCGAAGGCGTCCTCGCTCTGGCCGGGGTCGGTCGCCCCGGGCTTGCCGGTCTTCTCGGCCAGGGCGCGCATGGTGTCGGCCCACTGGCTCCAGGTCCAGCTCTTGCCGGGGAGGGGCACGCCCGACTTCTTCCAGGTCTCGACGTCGTAGGCGACCGTCTCGGTGCCGCGGCCCTGCGGGATCGCGTACTGCACGTCGTCCACACGGCCGGTGGCGAGCAGACCCTGGTCGATCTCGGAGGTGCGCAGGACGGACCTCTGCTTCGACAGGTCGAGCAGGACACCACCGGAGGCGTACTGGTCGATCTGGCGGTAGTCCAGTTGCATCACGTCCGGCGCGTCACCGCCGGCGGCCTGGGTGGCGAGCTTCTGCTTGTAGGCGTCGTAGCCGGAGAACGACGTCGTCACGTCGACGTTCGGATGCTGTTTCTCGAACAGCGCGACGGCCTGCTCGGTGCGTTCCGCGCGGTCGGGGTTGCCCCACCACGTGTAGCGCAGCACGACCTTGCCGCCGCCGGCCGATTCCCCGGATCCTCCGCAGCCCGCCAGCACGGCACACAGTGCCAGTGCGGCGGCCGACGCGCAGAACCCCTTTGTCCTGTGTCGTGGCATGCCGAGGTCACCTCTTCCTTTCCTCGGACTCTCTGTCGGCCCCCCTCCCCCCTGCTTCGTCACTCGCTCCGGTACGGCAGCGTCGTCCCGGGGAGGTTGTACTCGTCCCGCCGGCCGCACATGCCGAAGCCGCCGAGCCGGGTGGGCGCGGCCTCGTAGGCGGTGGCCTCGCCGAGGTAGGCGGGCTCGCCGCCGGCCAGTGCGTCGAGCTGGGCTCCGGTGCGTTCGGCGGTGGCCAGGGCGCCCGCCCGCCACAGGTCGCGCCAGGTGGGCACCTTGTCGCGCACGATGCGGGCGGCGGCCCGCTGGAACTCCAGGTACGGGCCGTTGTCGCCGGCGACGAGCGCCTCGCGCAGGGCGAGGTAGCCCTCCACGGCGAGGTCCCTGCGGCGTCGGGCGGCCGCCGCCGTCTCCGGTCCCGTGCCGGGCGGCAGGGTGGCCGCGGCCGCGTACTTCTCGGGGTCGGCGAGCACCTCGGGCGGGAAGGTGAACACGGCGTCCCCGGCCTCGGGCAGGCCGCTGTTCTGCATCAGCACGGTGATGCGCAGATCGCCGCCCTGCACCATGCGGTGCACGGTGCCCGGTGTGAACCAGGCGATGGATCCGGGCGCGAGGGGGATGTCCCGGTAGCCGTCGGGGCTGAGCGTCTGGACCGCTCCCCGGCCGCCGGTGACGACGTACGCCTCGGTGCAGACCAGGTGCAGGTGCGGGCTGCCGCCGCAGACTCCGTCGGCGGCCTCCCAGTCGTAGGCGCTCAGATGGGACAGGCCGATGGCGCCGGGCAGCGGGTGCGGCAGGGCGGGCTTGGCGTCGCTCACCACGGCAGGCCCTCCAGGTGGGTGCCGACCCGGTCGCGGTCCCAGGCGCCGTCGGCGACGACGAGCCGGTAGCGGAAGGCGAAGGACTCGCCGGGCGGGAGCTCGAACTCCTCGAAGAACGCCCAGGAGAAGGCGACCGTCGGGAAGGGCTCGGAGCGGACGAACCAGTGCGACTCGTGGATCGCCGAGGTGTCGTCGAGGTTCTCGGGCGCGTGCGCGAAGACGAGGGTGGAGTGGCCGTCGACGTCGTCGTGCTCGGTGGTGAAGGCGAGCCAGGGGCCCTGGCTGCCCATCAGCTTCCCGGCGTCGGCGTCGGTGTCCGGGGCGAAGACCGTGCCGCCGGTGAAGTCGCGCGGGCCGCGCCACTGGAGTCCGGTGTAGCCGGCCATCTCGCGGCCCGCGGTGGTCGGGGAACCGAAGGCCAGGGGCTCGGAACGGACGTTGGTGAGGCGGATCGACCAGTCCAGGGCCCAGGCGCCGGCCTCCTCGTCCACCGAGTGGACGGTCAGCCCCCGCACCTCACGCGCCCACTCCGCGCCGCCGTTCTCGACCCAGGTGAGGTCCTCGGTGAAGGCGAGGCGGTCGTCCTCGACGGTGAACGCGGAGAAGCCGTCGTGCCGCATGGAACCGACGCGCTCGGGCAGCGGGAGGTAGCCCTGGCCGTGGACGTAGCAGTTGCCGCCCCAGAAGTTCTGGCCGGACAGATGGCTCGCGGTCATCTGGAGGCCCTTGTGCCAGCGGTGGTCGTTCGGTCGGTAGCCGGTGACCGTGCGGCCGGACAGGGTGCGCACCGGGTGGGCGTAAGGCTTGCGGGACTCGAAGGGGTTCGGGTCCGGGCGGTAGACGTAGCGGAGGATCTCCGTGCCGTTCGCCGCCGTGACGGCGATGTCCTCGCCGTGGGTGTGGGTGACTCGGATGCTCATGCGCGCTCCTTGGGGGCCCAGTCGGGGTACTCACCGTGCATGGCCTCGTAGAAGGGGTCGCCCGGGCCGATCTCTCCCGCGTGCACGGAGCGGCCGGTGAACGCCGCCTTGTAGAGGGCGGCGGCGAACTCGAGGGTGGCGCGGGCGTCCTGGCCGCTGCCCGGTGGTCGGGTGCCGTTGTCGTAGGCGTCGAGGAGTGTGCCCAGCTGGGCGGTGTGCGAGCTGGGCACGTCGTTCGCGGGGGTGCGCCAGGCGGTGGCCCGGTCGGAGCCGACGTGCGGGGCGGGGGTGTAGACCCAGCTGTCGTTGGTGTGGCCGTACAGGTGGGTGAGCTCGACCGTGGCGTCCGCGCAGTCGATGCGGATACGGCTCACCTCGTCCGGCGAGAGCACGCTGTTGACGACGGTGGCGAGGGCGCCGCCGCGGAAGCGGACCAGCGCCGTGGAGACGTCCTCGCTCTCGGTGTCGTGGACGAGCCGGGCGGCCATGGCGCTGATCTCCTCCCACTCGCCGAGCAGGTGGAGCAGCAGGTCGTACTGGTGGATGCCGTGGCCCATGGTCGGCCCGCCGCCCTCGCTGGCCCACTTGCCGCGCCACGGCACGGCGTAGTACGCCGCGTCCCGGTGCCAGGTGGTCTGGCAGTGCGCGACCAGCGGTGCGCCCAGCTCACCGCTGGTGATCAGCTCGCGGGCGTGCACCGCGCCGGATCCGTAGCGGTGCTGGAAGACGACCGCCGCGTACGCCCCGGAGGCCTCCTCGGCGGCGGCGATCTCGTCGTACTCGGCGAGCGAGAGGGTGAGCGGCTTCTCGCACAGCACCCAGGCGCCCGCCTTGAGCGAGGCCACCGTCTGGTCGCGGTGCAGGGCGGGCGGCGTCCCGATGAGGACCAGGTCGGGGCGTACGGCGTCCAGCATCGCCGCCACCGAGGTGTACCCGGCGACCGAGCCGCCGGCCAGCTCGCGGAAGGCATCGAGGCGCTCCTGGTCGACGTCGACGGCGGCGACCAGTTCCACCCGGTCGGAGTGGGCCCGCAGCGCGGGCAGATGACTGCCGCTGACGATCGCTCCGGTGCCGACGACGGCCACGCGGCGGCGGGTGGGGGACAAGGACATGCGGCGCTCCTCGGACGGCCGGCTGACACACGCTGGGACAGCACTTGGAAAGCGCTTGCACCCGGAAGGCGACCCTAGGCGTGAGCGAATGTCTGGACAACCCCCCTGCACCGACCTGCACAAGGTCTGCCCGAGCATTCTCCCAGCTCGGGGGTGGATTCCGTTGGGTGTCACCACCATGGAAACGGGATTCCCCCGCCGCTGCGCTGGGGCTGGCCCCACCTCTGAGCGGCTGCCAGCCGGAGTGACCGGACGGCGGCCCGTCCCTAGCGTTCTGTCGCACCACCCCCCTTCCTCGGCATGTCCCTGCCAGGAGCGAGGGGCATCGTCGACAGAAAGGACCTCCACCCGTGTCATCCCGCTTCCCGGGAACCGCACGACGAGCCGCCCTCGCCCTGACGGCCACCGGTCTCGCCCTGACGGCGCTGCCCGCCACGGCCGGCGCGAGTCCCGGCTCCGACCCCCTCGCCCGCTACCACGACCAGCGCCTCACCTGGAAGAGCTGCGTGCTCGGACCGGACGACACGACCGGCAAGGAACTGGAGCAGGCGGGCGCCCGCTGCACTGACGTGACCGTCCCGCTCGACTACGCCGACCCCGGCGGCCGGACGATCACCGTCGCGATCTCCCGGATCCGCGCCACCGACACCGACCGCCGTGTCGGCCCGCTGCTGCTGAACGGGGGCGGGCCCGGCGGGCAGACGCTCGGTGACCCACCGTGGGTGCGCAAGGCGATGAAGGACGTCGCCGCCCGGTACGACGTGGTCGGCGTGGACCCCCGTTTCGTGGGCCGCAGCACACCGCTGGACTGCCGCTGGCCGACCGGCTCGGCGTGGCGCGGGGCGGGTGGGGACCGGGCCGGCTTCGACCGCGTGGCCGCGTTCTCGAAGGACCTCGCCGAGCGCTGCCGCACCGACGCGGGCGACGTCCTCCCTCACGCCACCACCCGCAACACGGCCCGCGACATGGACGTCGTCCGGGCCGCGCTCGGCGAGCAGCGGATCTCCTACCTGGGCTACTCGTACGGCAGTTACCTCGGCGAGGTGTACACCACGATGTTCCCCGGCCGGACCGACCGGGTCGTCCTGGACGGTGTGATCGACCCGGACCGGTACGGGCCCCGGCTGCTCAAGGGCGTCGAGCGGGCCAACCGCCGCGCGCTGGAGGGCTGGGCCTCCTGGGCCGCCGCCCGCGAGGCGACGTACGGGCTGGGCCGCACCCGGGGCGAGGTGCTGGCGACCGTGGAAGGCGTCCGGAAGGCCGCGGCCCGCACACCGCTCCGGCTCGGCGATCACCGGCTCGACGAGCATGTGATGCCCATGGTCGCCTTCAACGGCCTGTCGCAGCACAACGACGCCGCCTACGGGGACTTCGCGCAGGCCGTCCGGGACATGCTGCGGGCGTCGCGGGGGCAGCGGGTCACGCCCTCCCCGTGGCTCGCCGGGGTGCTCGCCTTCGTGCTCACGGACACCGACTCCCACTACGGCAGCGTGCAGACGGCGATCCTGTGCGGCGACGGCGCCGCTCCGCGCGACCCGGAGGTGTACTGGCGCGACGTGCAGCGCACCCGGGCGCAGGACCCGCTCTTCGCGCCCGTCACGCAGAACCTCGGCCCGTGCGCGTTCTGGGACCGGCCGCGCGAGCGTCCGACCACGATCCGGGACGACCTGCCGGCCCTGCTGGTGAACGCCACCGGGGACCCACGCACCGACTACGACGGCGCCCGGGCGGTCCGCGACCTGTGGCCCTCCTCACGCCTGGTCACCCTGAAGGGGGCCGACCAGCACGCGGTGTACGGCGTCTACGGGTCGGCCTGTGTCGACGACGCGGTCAACGCGTACCTCGCCACGGGGCGGCTGCCGTCGCGGGACATCGGCTGCGCGGCGGCCGCGGGCCGGTAGTGCGCACGGCGGAGCCCGGACCGATCCAGGTCCGGGCTCCATCAGCCGGTGTCTGCGGGGGCGGTCACCGGGACCGGCCCGCTCGGGTCACGACTCCACGATCTTGCGCACGTTCTCCACGGAACCGCAGCCGGCCTTCAGCTGACGCTCCCGCTCCTGCGCGAACGCCCGGCCCAGCTCCTCCCGGCGCTCCATCGCCACGTTCTCCCGTGCGCCGTTGAGGATGGTGCGCTCCTCCTCGTCGGCGTGGTGGGTGACGGCCTCCACCAGCTCCTCGAGCTTCGAGTCCCACTCCTCGGAGCCGACCTCCTCGACCTCGAGGAGTTCCAGAAGGGCCTCGTTGCCCTCGTCGTGCTCGTGCTCGCCGTGCTCGACCTCTTCGTCGTCGATGTTCTTGTACCGCTTGAGCGCCGGATAGACCTTGGCCTCCTCGGCCTGCGCGTGCGCGATCAGCAGATCCGCGAATTCCCGTAGCGCGCCCGCCCGGTCGGCTTCGACGCTCCGCATCTGACGGAAGAGGTCTTCCATGCGCCGGTGGTCATGAAGAATGAGTTCTACGACATCTTGTGTATCGGCCATGGAAGAGGAACGCCTTTCCCAGGAGAATTCAGGGTCACTTTCGTCTACCCCATTCCTGACGTCTTGTTCGCCACAGGTGACGGTCTGCCGGTCTACCAGCGATACCAGCGGCCCTTGCGGCCACCACTGTCCGCGGTGCGCAGCACGAAGCCGAGCAGCCAGAGGACCAGCACGATCACCGCGATCCACCACAGGGCCTTCAGCGCGAAGCCCGCGCCGAACAGGATCAGAGCCAGCAGCAGGACGAGAAGCAGGGGAACCATAGTCATCAACCTCCGCTCCTTCTGGTGCCCTGCCCACCGGCGAACACACAGTCGAATCTCCTTGTTTCTTCAGCCGGATCAGGAGCACTTGGATTACTTTGGCCGCGCGGCGGCACCGAGACCGGGATGTTCATCGATCTCCGAGTAATCGGAACGTCGGTCGGCGCACCGGCCGAAGGTCAGTCCCTGCCGACGACGATCACCTCGTCCTCGGCCGCCCAGCCGCGTCGCTCGGCTTTCGGCGGGTTGATCCGTACCCCGTAGCCCGGACTCGTCGACGCGTCGTCGTGGCTTCGGTAACCGATGGCGCATTCGCCGCGCTGACGTGCGGCGGCCACGACGGTGGCGAAAGTCGTCTCGCACCCGGGCAGCACGTAGTCGCCGGCCGGCCGCAGGCGGATTCCGGTGCCGTCCGCGGAGAACAGCTCCTCGAACACCGCCGCCAGGTGCCGGTTCTGGGAGATCTGTGCCATGAGCAGGCCGATGAGCTTGCCGCTGATGATCACGTCCGCTCCGGGCCCGATGGGGGCCAGCGCCCGGTTGCGGTCGTCGATCAGCTCGGTGACGACGGGGAGTTCGCGCCCGGTCGCTTCCTCCATCTGGCGCAGCAGCAGGAGCGTGACGAGCGTGTGGTTGTCGGGGTCCTCCGACGGCTGTCCCGGGCCGGGGTCCTGGCCGAGCACGATCACGCTGTCGTAGGAGTGCACGTCCAGACCTCGCAGGGTCTCGGGACGGGTGACGTCGCCGTGGTGCAGGGTCAGGGTCAGATCGGCGCCGTGCTGCGCGTCGGTCTCGTTCACCTGCCGGACCGTCGCCTCACCGCCGTCCGCGACCACGTCGACGGCCGACCCGGGCCGGGCGCGGCGGCGCAGCTGGTCGACCATGAGCGGCGCTCGGCGGTTCCAGCCGAGCAGGAGGACCCGCTCCGGTCGTGCGGGCGTCGGGGGCCCGGACGCCATCGCCGCCTTCTCGACCGAGTCCGCGCAGTCGGCCGGCCAGACCGTGTCGTCGTCGCGGGAGATGACGATGAGCAGGTCGCCCTCGGTGAGAGGCGTGTGCGGCGGCGGGTTCAGCAGAGGGCTGTCGCCGCGTACGATCCCGACGACGCTCGACGTCGGGTAGGACAACAGCGCGTCGCCGAACGGGCGGCCGGTCAGGGCCGGTTCGGTGACGAGGTAGAACTCGTCGCCGGCGAAGTCGAGAAGCTCCTGGTGGACGAGGGAGAGCCCCGGGCGGCGGGCGGCCTGGACGATCAGTTGGGCGGTGACGGTGTCGCTCTCCAGAACGACGCCGCCCGGCCCGGCGGCGAGCGTGGCGGCCAGCCGGTAGCGGTCGTCCCGGACGGCGGCGACGACGGGCGGACGCTCCCCCTCCCCGGGCAGGGCCGCCCGCAGCGCCAGCAGCGTCTTGACCACCTCGGCATCGGCGTCGGGCTCGTCGCGGGGCAGGACCAGCACGACACCGGCCGTCGCGGGGCTGGTCAGGGAGAGCACCGCCGGGTCGGTGGTGGGGCCGCTGCGGCAGATCAGCCGCGTACGGCCGACGGGGCCCACCTTGGTGCTGAGGGCCTCCTCCATGGCGGTCTTGTCCCGGTCGGCCAGCACCGCCACCGCCGCGCGCCGCTGGTTGGCGTTGGCGGCCACCAGCTCGCTCACCACCGTGAAGACCTGCTCCGACCATCCCAGGACCACGACGTGCCCGCGTTCCAGCACGGTGGAGCGGCCCCGCCGCAACGCGGTGAGCCGCTCCGTGAGCGCCGTGGTGATCAGGCCGACCAGCGTCGAGACGTACAGCAGGGCGACCAGGGCGAGCAGCACCGACATCGTCACGCGCAGCGGCGTACCGGTCTCGCCGCCCAGCCGCAGGGTCTCGCCGGTGAGGTGCCACACCGCCGCCAGCCGGCCCCTCACGGACTCCGGAGCACCGGGGTCGGTCCACACCACGACCGCGCTGGCCGGGACGACGACGGCCAGGCACAGCAGCGCCATCCAGCCGACGATCGCCGAGGCACCGCGGGCCAGCGTGCTGTCGAACCAGTAACGGGCTCGGTCGCCCAACGGAGCGCGCCGCTGCGCCACTCTTCCCCCTCCGTCGCCCCCGACTCTCCTGAGGCCGGGCGGCGCCGCGTACGCGATGCGCCGGGTGCGCCGCGTGGGCCGAAGGCCGGAGAGCACGGATGTGCATCCGCATGTCGCAGTGTGCGGGCACGGACGCGGCGGCAGAGGCGGTTCGCTCCGCATTCATTCCTTCGGGTTGCCCGCAGTCGCCGGCGCCGGCGACCCGCTGTGACGTCAGGGTTTGCGGCGGACTTCGCTCCTTCGGGTCAACGCCCGGGCGAAGGACGGCGCCCGGGCGGGGGCGCCAGTACAAAGGCCGCCATGACTGAAGATCACGCGGTGGTGCACTCGGACGGCGGATTCTCCCGGCGGAGCTTCGCGGCGGTGGCCGGTACGGCCACGGTGGCGACGGCCCTGACCGGCGGTGCCGCCACGGCCCTGCCCGCCCCGGCTGCCCCGGCTGCCCCGGGCGACAGGCGCGGCGCCGACGCCGACAAGTGCCTCGCCGTCGCCCGCGCACTGCTCGTACTGGACTCCGACAACCGTCCCCTCGTCCCGCGCTACCAGCACGTCCTCAAGAAGGGGCTGCCGGCTCAACGCCGCACGCGCCCCAGGAACGTCCTCGTCATCGGCGCCGGTCCGGCCGGGCTGGTCGCCGCCTGGCTGCTGAAGAAGGCCGGTCACCGGGTGACGGTCCTGGAGGCCAACGGCAACCGCGCGGGCGGACGCATCAAGACCTTCCGCACCGGCGGCCACGAGGACGCCGAGCAGCCCTTCGCCGATCCCCGCCAGTACGCCGAAGCGGGCGCGATGCGCATCCCCGGCAGCCACCCGCTGGTGATGGAACTGATCGACCAGTTCGACCTCAAGAAGCGGCGCTTCCACTACGTCGACGTCGACACCGAGGGGCGCCCCGCCGGCCGCACCTGGATCCACGTCAACGGCATCCGCGTGCGGCGCACCGACTACGCTCGCGCGCCCCGGCGCGTGAACCGGTCCTTCGGCGTCCCCAAGGCCCACTGGGACACCCCGGCCGCCGCCATCCTGCGCTCGGCGCTGGACCCCTTGCGCGACGAGTTCAGCTACGTCGACTCCGGCGGCAAGCGGGTCGACAAGCCGCTTCCGGAGCGGCTGCGGGGCTGGGCCCGCGTGGTGCGGCGGTTCGGTGACTGGTCGATGTTCCGCTTCCTCACCGAGCACGCCGGACTGGACGAGCGGACCATCGACCTGATCGGCACCCTGGAGAACCTCACCTCGCGCCTTCCGCTCTCCTTCATCCACAGCTTCATCGGCTCGTCCCTCATCAGCCCCGACACACCGTTCTACGAGTTGGAGGGCGGCACGGCCGTACTGCCGGACGCCCTGCTGGAACGCGTGCGCGAGGACGTGCGGTTCGACCGCCGGGTCACCCGCATCGAGTACCACCACCCCGATCGCCCCGCGCCGGACGCCGGACACGTCCGGAGCAAGGGCCCGCACGTGTGGGTGGACACCGTGTCCGAGGGCCGCGGCGGCCCGGTCGTGCGCGAGCAGTTCACCGCGGACGTCGCCGTGGTCACGGTGCCGTTCTCCGGCCTGCGCCACGTGCAGATCGACCCGCCCATGTCGTACGGCAAGCGCCGCGCGGTCTGCGAACTGCACTACGACAGCGCGACCAAGGTGCTGCTGGAGTTCAGCCGCCGCTGGTGGGAGTTCGACGAGGCCGACTGGAAGCGCGAGCTGAACGCCGTCGACCCGGGCCTGTACGACGCGTACCGCACGGGCCGCGCCGCCGCGGACGGCACCCTCCTCGGCGCCCATCCCTCGGTGCCCGGCGGGCACATCACAGCGGGTCAGCGCACCCACTACGCCGCCAACCGCGCGATCGCGCGCGACCAGCCGGAAGCGGTCGACGTCGTGGGCGGCGGCTCGGTGTCGGACAACGCCAACCGGTTCATGTTCCACCCCTCCCATCCCGTCGCGGGGAGCGCGGGGGGTGTCGTGCTGGCCTCCTACAGCTGGGCGGACGACGCGCTGCGCTGGGACTCCCTGGACGACGAGGCGCGCTACCCGCACGCCCTGTGCGGTCTCCAGCAGGTCTACGGCCAGCGCATCGAGGTCTTCTACACCGGCGCGGGACGCACGCAGAGCTGGCTGCGCGACCCGTACGCCTACGGGGAGGCGTCCGTGCTGCTGCCCGGGCAGCACACGGAGCTGCTCCCGGTCATCCCCCGGCGTGAGGGGCCTTTGCACTTCGCCGGTGACCACACGTCCGTCAAGCCGGCGTGGATCGAGGGAGCCGTGGAGTCCGCCGTGCGGGCCGCCCTGGAGATCCACACCTCGTAGGGGGCACTGAACCGCCACGCATGCGATGGCCCTGGCGCACCGGCGCCGGGGCCATTTCGCGCGGCGTGGTGCGGGCGCCGCACGCCGACGCCCCGGTGACCGCAAAGACCAAAACCTCCGTTGGTTCCGCAAGAGAGACAGCCCGTCGGCGCCCGGTGCAGCATGTGGCCCACGTCACCCTCCCCCACAGGGCCTTTACCTACCCGCAACGACGTACCGACAGGTGGTGGCACTCGTGCGCCTGCGCACCCCCCTCGCCCTGCTCGGGGCCGCCGTGCTCGTGCTCGTCGGACCACCGCTGCTGACCACCGGCAGCGGCTCCGAGACCGGCACACAGATCCCGGGCCTGCGTTTCATGGTCCCCAACACGCCCGGCGGCGGCTACGACATCACGGCCCGTACGGCCGCGAAGAACGCCGAGGACGCCGGACTGACCCACAACATCGAGGTGTTCAACCTGCCCGGCGCCGGCGGCACGGTCGGCCTGAGCCGGCTGGTGAGCGAGCACGGCAACGGCAAGCTCGCCATGTCCATGGGCCTCGGGGTCGTGGGCGCCGTCCGTTCCAACGACGCCCCGAAGACGCTCGGCGACACCACGCCGATCGCCCGGCTCACCGAGGAGCAGGACGTCGTCGTGGTCGCCAAGGACTCCCCGTACAAGACGATCGACGATCTCATCGGCGCCTGGAAGGAGAACCCGGGCAAGCTCCCGGTGGGCGGCGGCTCGTCGCCCGGCGGACCTGACCACCTGGCGCCGATGCTGATGGCGCGGGCCGCCGGGATCCCCCCGAAGCAGGTCAACTACATCCCCTTCGACGGCGGCGGCGAGCTGCTCGCGTCGATCCTCGGCAACAAGGTCGCGTTCGGTGTCTCCGGCGTCGGCGAGTACCTGGACCAGATCAAGGCGGGCGAGCTGCGCCTCCTCGCGGTCACCGGCCCCGAGCGCGTCGAGGGGCTGGACGCGCCCACGCTGAAGGAAGCCGGGTACGACGTGAACTTCACCAACTGGCGCGGCATCGTCGCCCCGCCCGGACTGACCGACGGGGAGCGCGGCAAGCTCGTGCGGCTGGTCGAGGAACTGCACGCCTCCGACGAGTGGCGGAAGTCCCTGGAGCAGAACGGCTGGGACGACGCCTTCCTCGCCGGTGAGGAGTTCGGCGCGTTCCTCGACGCCGAGGACAAGCGTGTGGTTTCGGTGCTGAAGGAGCTGGGACTGTGACGACGCAGACCACCGACATTCCCCCCGCGGAGCGCAGCGAGCAGCGCTCGTGGCTGCGGGAGCACTCCGAACTCGGCGTGTGCGCGCTGCTGCTGGTGCTGGGCGTGCTCGTCCTGACCGACGCGCTCACCATGGACGTCGACATCGCCCAGCGCGGCCCGGTCGGCCCGAAGACCGTGCCGGTCGTGGTCGGCGCGGGTCTGCTGGTGATCGCCGCGCTGCTCGCCGTGGACGTGCTGCGCGGCGGCCGGGGCCAGGCCGAGGGCGGTGAGGACATCGACCTGTCCGAGCCCGCCGACTGGCGCACGGTGCTGCTGCTCGCCGGGGTGTTCCTCGGCTCGGCCGTCCTGATCGAGCCGCTCGGCTTCCCCATCGCCGGCGTGCTGCTGTTCTGGGGTGCGGCGTTCGCGCTCGGCAGCCGCAGGATCGACCGCGATCCGGTCATCGCGGCCGGGCTGTCCCTCGTCACCTACGTCGTCTTCAACAACCTGCTCGGAGTGCCCCTGCCCGGCGGTCCGCTGATGGGAGTGCTGTGACATGGATGCCTTCAACTCCCTCCTGGACGGCTTCGGTACGGCCCTCACCCCGGTCAACCTGCTCTGGGCCGCGATCGGTGTGCTGCTCGGCACGGCGATCGGCGTGCTGCCCGGCATCGGCCCGGCGATGGCGGTCGCGCTGCTACTGCCGGTGACGTACGGGCTCGATCCGATCGGCGCGTTCATCATGTTCGCCGGCATCTACTACGGCGCTATGTTCGGCGGCTCGACCACCTCCATCCTGCTCAACACGCCCGGTGAGAGTGCGGCGGTGGTGGCGGCGATGGAGGGCAACCCCATGGCCAAGTCCGGGCGCGGCGCGCAGGCTCTCGCGGCGGCCGCCGTCGGACACTTCGCGGGCGGCCTGATCGGCACGATCCTGCTGGTCGCGCTTGCCCCGACGGTCGCCGAGCTGGCCGTGGACATCGGCGCGCCGGACTACTTCGCCATCATGGTGCTGGCGTTCATCGCGGTGACGTCGGTGCTGGGTTCGTCCCGCATCCGGGGCCTCGCCTCCCTGCTGATCGGCCTCACGCTGGGCCTGGTGGGCCTGGACCAGATGACCGGCCAGCAGCGTCTGACGTTCGGCTCGCTCCAACTGGCCGACGGCATCGACGTGGTGATCGTCGCGGTCGGCCTGTTCGCGATCGGCGAGGCCCTGTGGGTGGCGGCGCACCTGCGGCGCAGGCCGCCGGAGCCGATCCCGGTGGGGCGTCCGTGGCTGGGGCGCGGGGATGTGAACCGGACCTGGAAGTCGTGGCTGCGCGGCCCGTTCATCGGTTTCCCGTTCGGCGCGATCCCGGCGGGTGGCGCGGAGATCCCGACCTTCCTGTCGTACGTGACGGAGAAGCGCCTGTCCAAGCACAAGGACGAGTGGGGCAAGGGTGCGATCGAGGGCGTGGCCGGGCCGGAGTCGGCGGCCTCGGCCTCGGCGGCGGGCACCCTGGTGTCGATGCTGACCCTGGGCCTGCCGACCACGGCGGTCGCGGCCGTGATGCTGGCCGCCTTCCAGCAGTACGGCATCCAGCCCGGCCCGCTGCTCTTCGAGCGCGAACCCGACCTGGTGTGGGGCCTGATCGCCTCGCTCTTCGTCGGCATGGTGCTGCTGCTCGCGCTCAACCTGCCGCTGGCGCCGGTGTGGGCGAAGCTGCTGCGCATTCCGCGGCCGTATCTGTACGCCGGGATCATGTTCTTCGCGGCGGTCGGCGCGTACGCGGTCGGCGGTGAGGTGATCGACCTGGTGATCCTGCTGATCATCGGCCTGATCGGCTTCGGCATGCGCCGCTACGGCCTGCCGGTGCTGCCCGCCGTCATCGGCGTGATCCTCGGCCCGAACGCCGAGCAGCAGTTGCGGCGCGCGCTGCAGATCAGCGACGGCAGCGTGACGGGGCTGGTCAACACGCCGTTCTCGGTGACGGTGTACGCGGTGATCGTGCTGCTGCTGGCCTGGCCGCTGGTGAGGAAGGCGGTGACGCGCAGGCGCGTGGCGGCCTGACGCGGGCCCGACCGTGGGGGCGTGGCTCATCCGGGCCGCGCCCCCACTGCTTTGTTCACGGCACCCGCTCCCGCGTGCCGTCGGGGAAACGGATCTCCACGCTCCGGTCGGCTGCGACCCGGACCCGGGCCTCCTCGACCAGGGGGTGCGTCACCGGGTCGGCACTGAGCACGACCAGCGTCACCATCAGGCGGGTCCCACCGGGGTGGGACCGCAGCGTCAGGAACGGCGTCGCCGAGTGGCGCCCGTACGCGTTGCTCCCCGCGGCCACTACGATCGCCCCCTCGTCGTCACTCCACCCGTGCAGCCCGACGAGCGCGCTGGTCAGGCCGTCCGCGCGCCGGGCGAGTGCCCAGCCGGGGCCGGTCCGGGCGGCCGGTGGCGCGGTGTCGTCGGCGACGGCCCAGCCGCCCTCGCGTACGGGCGTGCCGGTGGGCGCGTCGACGCGGTGCACCCGGACCTCCCAGGGGCCGTGCACCACGCTGACCGTCTCGATGCGGTGGCCTTCTGTGTGGCCCGGCAGCAGGGCCCGGTGCCAGGAGGCGGCGCGGGGGCCTTCGACGCCGAGGGGGTGGATGCGCCCGCGGGGGGTGGGTGTGCCGTCGGGGGCGAGCAGGGCGATGTGGTTGTCGGGGCCGTCCGCCCGCGGGGCCGGTGGCGTCTCGGGAGCCGTGGCGCTGGAGTAGGCGAAACGGGCGTAGTGGGGGCTGTCATGGGCCGACGCGGGCGGGGGCAGGAGGCGGTCGCTGCCGTGGTTGACGAGCCGGACGATCCCGTCGGAGGCGGTGGAGTGCAGCAGCCAGCCCGGCGCCGGTAACGCGAGGCGCACGTCGGCCGTCTCCACCGGGCCGGGTTCCTCGGGCGCGGTCCAGACGGGGTGGTCGGCTGGCAGGAGCAGACCGAGGAAGGCCTTGCTCGCCCAGTATGGGGAGGCCGGGCCCGAGTACCGCTGGGTGACGGGGAGGAACGGCCCGTACCAGCCGAGCGTGAGCAGCCCCCGCTCGTCGGGCACACCCCGTTCGGCGAAGTGCTTGAGCGCGCCGGAGGCCAGGCGGCGGGTGCGGCCGGGCGGCAGCGGGGTGGCGTCGGCGAGGGCACCCGCCCACAGCGGGGCCGCCGTCGCGAACCGGTAGGTGAGCGAGCGGCCTTGGTGGACGGGGGCGCCGTCGGCGCCGAAGAAGTGCTGGTGGTCGTGGAGGAACGAGCGCAGGCGTCTGCGGTGCTCCGCCACCAGCCGGGGGTCGGTGCGCGGCCCCGCGATACGGGCCCACAGGACCGGGTACAGGTGCAACGCCCAGGCGTTGTAGTAGTCGAACTTGCGGCCGTCGCCGTCGGTGTACCAGCCGCCGCCCCGGTACCAGTCCTCCAGCCGTGCGAGGCCGGCGTCGATCTCGGTGCGGCTGTGCGGGGCGCCGACGGAGGCCAGGAACTCCTCGGTGATGACCTGGAACAGCCGCCAGTTGGAGTCGTTGACCACGGCTCCGACGAAGCCGCCGAGCCAGTCGGCGACCCGCTGCCGGACGCGGTCGTCGAGCCGGTCCCAGATCCAGGGGCGGGTCTCGTGCAGGGCGATCGCGAGGGACGCTGCCTCGACCATGGGCTGGGACCGGTCGGTGATGGGCGGCCAGCGGTCGGGGCTGCGCGGGTCGGTGCCGGCCGTGAGCCCGGCCGCGTACCGCTCGATCAGGCCGGGCACGCCCTGCCCGCCCGCACCGGCGATGCGGAACGCGGCCAGCAGGAAGGACCGGGCGAACCCCTCGAGACCGTCCGACCAGGGCCCGGAGTGGCTGGGCGGCCCGGGCAGCCGGTACTGGGCCAGGCCCGGGGAGGCGTAGGGCGTCAGGGCGTCGAGGAGACGGTCGGCGATCGCCTCCCAGTGGGCGCGGGTCCAGCCGGTGAGGGGCGAGGTCAGCGGGTCGGGGGGTGGCAGGTGCGGCAGGTTGGGGAGGTGCGTCGGGTCGGGGAGCGACACGTGCGGCGCGCTCATGCGGGTGCGGTTCCTCCGTTGGTCACAGGGCACGCCCGGGCGGGGGCGCGCCGACGCTGTCGCGTACGACGATGTGGGTGCCGAGCAGATGGTGGGCCCCGGCGGCGTGCTCCGGGTCGCGCAGCGCGATGCGCACGGCGGCGCGGCCGAGTTCCTCGGCGGGCGTGCGGACGGTGGTGAGGGGCGGGTTGAAGTCCTCGGCGAGCGGGATGTCGTTGTAGCCGACGACGGAGATGTCGCCGGGCACACGCAGTCCGGTGTCGGCGATGGCGCGCAGGGCACCGGCGGCGACCATGTCGTCCCCGGCGAAGACGGCCGTGAACTCCTCCGCGGATTCGAGGAGTTCGGTCATCGCGCGGTGGCCGGCGGCCCGGCCGAGTCCGCAGTCCACGACGTGTGCGGCCTCGGGCGGCAGCCCGTGCTCGGCGAGGGCGGCCCGGTAGCCGGCGACGCGGGCGTCGAGGGCGGTGTTGCCGGGCAGTCCGCCGAGGAAGACGATCCCGCGGTGGCCGGCCGAGAGCAGATGGGCGGTGATGGCGCGGGCCCCGGCCTCGTTGTCGAACTCGACGACGAGCGCTGGGATCTCCGGGTCGGGCGCGGGCCGGCCGCAGAGCACGAGCCGGGCTCCGGAGGAGTCGAGGGCGTGGGCGTAGTGGGCGACGCGCTCACGGTAGGCGTCGTCCTCGACGACCCCGCCGACCAGGATCACCAGCCGGGCGCCCTCCTCTCGCATGAGCTGCACGAACTCC
The DNA here is from genome assembly GCF_009862985.1 of Streptomyces sp. SID5464. NCBI lineage: Bacteria > Bacillati > Actinomycetota > Actinomycetes > Kitasatosporales > Streptomycetaceae > Streptomyces > Streptomyces sp. SID5464. The sequence goes on from NZ_WWIQ01000070.1 coordinate 82,544, forward strand.
ATCTCGCGCTGTGCGTCGCCGCCGGTGGCGCCGACCACGCAGAGCCAGCCGCGGTCGGCGGCCTCCGCCTCCACGCCCTCGGCGACCTGGGCGTAGAAGGGGCTGGTGACCTGGCGGACCACGACGGCGGCCATCTTGCGGCCGCCGCCGACCAGGGCGCGGGCGTGCGCGTTGGCCACGTAGTCGAGGTCGCGGGCCGCGCGCAGGACCCGGGCCCGGGTCGCCGGGGGCACCGGGTGGTTGCCGCTGAGCGCGCGGGAGGCGGTGGCCGTCGACACGCCCGCCCGCTCGGCGACCTCGCGGATCGTGACCCGTCCCTTGGACACCATGTCGTTCCCCATCCCCCGCGTCTCCTGTTCCGCCCACCGCTGCTCAGGCGTTGGCCGCGTAGTCCTCGGCGTATTCCTCGGCCATTCTGTCGCCGCCCCGGCTCCGCCACTTCTTCACCGCCGCGTCCCATTCGGTCAGCGGCAGCCGTCCGGCGATGATGCCGGTGATGGTGTCGTCCAGGAACGTCTTGAGGGTGGCGCCCTGGGCGTTGTTCGTCGCGGACTGGAGCCCGAAGGAGGCGTCGCGGATGGCGTGCGGTACGACCTTCCGCTGCCAGGTGTGCAGGGCTCGCACGGCGTCGGGCATGCCGGGCACGAACAGCACCTGGGGGCCTTCGGCGAGGTACTTCAGCGGCAGGTTGGTGTTGTTCTCGACCTCGCCGAGCTCGGTGGGTTCGGGCGAGCCGTCCTCGCCGCGGGTGAAGTGGACGCCCTCGACGCCGTAGTGGACGAGTTCCCACTCCTCGCTGCCGAAGGGCGCGGCGAGGTAGTCGAGGATGCGCAGCAGCAGTTCGATGCGCTCCTTCCTGGCCTGCTTGAGGACGGTGTAGCCGAAGGAGCGGCGGGCGGCGACGGTGCCGCCGGGCTCGCCGCCGACGCTGTACGGCAGGGCCGCGGCGGGGCTCATCTTGCCCTTCGACTCCCGGTACTTGGGCAGGTAGGCGCCGAACCCGTCCTGCATGGAGCCGACGGTGCCGTTGTAGTAGAGGGTCGTCAGGTCGATCTGGGAGATGGACGTGGCGTCGGGGTGGTAGGAGCCGTTCCTGCGCAGCTGGGTCTGGAAGGCGATCGACGCCTTGTAGCGTTCGTCGGCGGCGGCCGGCAGGAAGGTGCCGTCCTTGGTCACGGCCCAGCGCTGGGGCGCGTTGTGGGCGGCGGAGTGGTAGGCGTTGCCGAACAGGGAGCCGTTGGCGGCGCCGAGCATGTACGTCCTGCCGCGGGTGCCCCGCCGGGCCACCGAGGTGAAGTCCTCGGCGGTCCAGCCCTCCGTCATGCCCGCGTCGGCGAACATGTCCTGGTTGATCCAGAGGGTCGAGCCGGGCAGTGGGCGTTCCAGCGGGATGCCGTAGATGCGGCCGCCGATGCGGCCCATGTCGCGCCAGGCGTGAGTGGGGATGCCCGCGAGGTTGGGGTAGTCGGCGATCGCGTCGCCGGAGAGGTACGGCGTGAGGTCCTGGGCGCGGCGCTGCACGAACTGCGCCTCACGGGGCAGGGTGAAGCCGGCGAACATGTTGATGATGTCGGGCAGGGCGTCGGCGTCGCCGGCCATGACCGTCGCCATCTTCTTCTGGTAGTCGGCCTGCGAGATGATCGTGTACTCGATCTTCACGCCGAGGGCCTTCTCGACGGCTGCCCAGAAGTGGTTCTGCGAGGCGGGCTTGGGCGGGGTGCCGAAGGAGACGGTCATGACGCGGATGGTGGAGCCGTCGCCCGGGGTGCGGGTGACGGACTTGACCAGGTCGGACGGGTAGGAGGTGTAGCCGGCCTGGACGCCGTCCTCGGTCGGGGCGAGGTCCGGCTCGGGTCCGGTCGCCGGGCGGTGGGCCGGCCAGGGGGCGAGTTTCTTGCCGGCGTTGGAGACGTCGCTGTCGCCGGGGTCCGAGGAGCACGCGGTCAGCAGACCGGGGACGGAGACGGCGGCACCGCCCACTGCCATGGAGCGCAGGAGGGTGCGTCGGGACATGCGGGGCATGGGTGAACCACCTCGTGTCAGCTCTTGATGGCGCCGGTGAGCACGCCCTTGGTGAAGTACTTCTGCAGGAAGGGGTAGACGAGCAGGATCGGCACGGTGGCGATCACGAGCACCGCCATCTGCACGGTCTGCGGAGCGGTGACGGTGGCCTCGCCGGTGGTCGCGTCGGTGAGTCCGGCACCGGCCACCACATAGGTGCGCAGCACCTGCTGGAGCGGCCAGTGGTCGCTCTCCAGATACAGCGAGGCGTAGAACCAGGAGTTCCAGTAGGCGACGGCGTAGAACAGGCCGACGACGGCGAGTGCGGCCTTGGACAGCGGCAGTACCACCGACACCAGCACCCGCCAGTCCCCCGCCCCGTCCAGCCGGGCCGCCTCGTACAGCTCCTCGGGGATCGACTGGAAGAAGCCGCGCAGGACGACCAGGTTGAACACGTTGACCAGGACGGGCAGGACGAGCGAGGCGTACGAGTCGAGCAGACCGAGTTCCTTGACGAGCAGGAAGCTCGGGATCATGCCGGGCGGGAAGAGGAACGTGAACAGCACCAGCAGCAGGACCGGTCTGCCGCCGAAGACGCCGGGGCGGGACAGCGCGTAGGCCAGGGTCACCGTGCAGGCGAGGCTGAGCAGGGTGCCGGCGATCGTCACGCCCGCGCTGACGCCGAGGGCGTGGGTGACGATGCCGCCGTCGAAGATGTCGCGGTAGGCGTCGAGCGTGGGCTCGCTGGGCCACAGCACCCAGCCGCCGTTGTCGACGACCTCCTGGGTGGACGCCAGCGAGGTCGACAAGATCACCAGGAACGGCACGCACACCAGCAGCACGACCGCGGCGAGGGCGAGGGCCTTCGCGGTCTGGGTGAGCGGCCGGGGCTTCTCCATCCAGCCGGGCCGGGCGGACGCGCTCACTTGTAGACCCCCTGTTCGCCCAGGCGGTGGGCGACCTTGTTGGCCGCGTAGACGAGGAGGGCGCCGACGAGCCCCTTGAACAGGCCCGCGGCGGCGGCGAATCCGTAGTCGCCGCCGACGATGCCCTGGTAGTAGACGAAGGTGTCGATGACCTCGGCCGTCTCTGGTCCGACCGCGTCGCGTTGCAGCAGCATCTGCTCGAAGCCGACGGAGAGGATGTCACCGAGCCGCATGATCAGCAGCAGCACGATCACCGGGCGGATGGCGGGCAGGGTGACGTGCCAGAAGCGGCGCCAGGGTCCGGCGCCGTCGATGGCGGCGGCCTCGTACTGCTGCTCGTCGACCTGGGCGAGCGCGGCGAGGAAGATGATGGTGCCCCAGCCGGCGTCCTTCCAGATGACCTGGGCGACGACGAGCGGCTGGAACGCGTCGGGGTTGCCGATGATGTCGACGGTGTGCAGACCGGCACCGCTCAGGCCGCTGTTGAGCAGGCCGGTGTCCCCCAGCACCTGCTGGAAGAGCGCGACGACGATCACCCACGAGATGAAGTGCGGCAGGTACGCGACCGATTGGACGATCCGGCGTACCGAGCTCCAGGTGAGGGTGTGCAGCAGCAGGGCGAGACCGAGCGGCACCGGGAAGTAGAAGACCAGCTGGAGGACGGCGATCCAGAGGGTGTTGCGGACGGAGTCCCAGAACGCCGCGTCCTCGAACATGCGCTGGAAGTTGCCGAGGCCCACCCAGGGGCTGCCCCACAGGCCGTCGAACGGCACGTACTCCTTGAACGCGATGACGTTGCCGACGAGTGCGCCGTAGTGGAACAGCAGGAAGTAGGCGACGCCGGGCAGCATGAGCAGGAACAACGCCCGGCTCTGAAAACCTTTACGCTTGCGCTGCACCCCATCGGAATCGCGTCGGCCCGGACTCGCCCCCTTCGCACCTGCTCGTTCCCGTAAGGCAGTTGCCACGGCTCCCCCTCACCTCGGCGTCTCCGGTGAAGGGAAGCTAAAACGTTTTCAGTGCGTGGTCAACACTTCTGACACGCACCGGACTTCACGCCGAGAGCAGCCCCCGGCCGAACCAGTCGGAGGACGAGCGCACGCCGGGCAGGGCGAAGAAGTAGCCGCCGCCGGTCGGGGAGATGTAGTCGACGAGGGGTTCGTCGATCAGCCGGGTCTGTGTGGCCTCGAACTGGCGCCGCACGTCCTGCTGGTAGCAGCAGAAGACCAGGCCCATGTCGAGGTCGCCGACGCTGTCGACGCCCCGGTCGTAGTTGTAACCCCGGCGCAGGATGCGGGAGTCGTCGGTCGCCGCGGTGCGCGGGTTCGCGAGGCGGATGTGGGCGTCGAGCGGGATGGCCGTGCCGTGCGGGTCCTTGGCGTAGTTCGGGCTGTCGGTCTCCTTGGCGCCGTCCAGCGGGGCACCGGTGTCCTTGCGCCGGCCGAACATCTGCTCCTGCTCGGTCAGCGAGACCCGGTCCCAGAACTCCACCAGCATCCGGATGATCCGGACGACCTGGTAACTGCCTCCGGTCGCCCAGCCTGGTTCGCCCTGCCCTTCGCCGACCCACACGAGGTGGTCCATCTCGCGGGCCGAGGCGACGTCCGGGTTGGCTATGCCGTCCTTGAAGCCCAGCAGGTTGCGCTGGGCGCCGCTGGGCCGGGGCTCGTTCTGGAAGCCGTCGACACGCCACCGGATCTGCATCGCGCCCCGGGTGTGCTTGGCGATGTCGCGCAGCGCGTGCAGCACGGTGTCCTGTCGTGCCGCGCAGATCTGCAGGGACAGGTCGCCGTGGCACTCGGCCGGGTCGAGGTTGTCGTTGGGGAAGGTGCGCATGGGCGTGAGCCGGCGCGGCTTCGCCTTGGCGAGTCCGTAGCGGTCGTCGAAGAGGGAGGCACCGACGCCGACGGTCACGGTGAGCGCGTCGGCCGGGACGACCGGCCCGAGGATGCCGTTGTCCGAGGGCGGGGCGCCGACGCCCAGGTCGGTGGGGGTGCCGCCGGCGGTGAGGAAACGGGCCCGCTGGGTCAGGGTCCGCAGCAGGTCGGCCAGTTCCCCGCGGTCGCCGGCGATGACGTCGAAGGAGACGAAGGCGGCGGCCTTCTGCTGAGGGGTGAGGATTCCGGCCTGGTGGGTGCCGTGGAAGGGCACGGCGGCGGCGTTCTGCACGTCGGACGCCCCGGCGGCCTGCGCGATGCCGCTGCCGGTCTCGGCGAGCGCCACGCCGCCGCCCGCGAGGACCGCGCCCGCGGCTCCGGCACCCAGGGCCGTCTTGACGAAGGAGCGGCGGCCGGCGTGGGCGGGGCAGCCCGGCGGAGGCGTGTCGGCGGACGGCATGGGGATGTTCCCTTCGGCGAGTTCGTCGTGCTGGCGGCGGCCGGTGCTCACGCGGACTTCCGGATCTCGAGCAGGTCCGGCACCGGCGACAGGTCTTCCAGGAGCTGCCCCGTGGCCCCGTCGATCCGGTCCTTCGCGGTCCGTCCGAGCCGGTCGACGGGGGTCCAGCGCCCGTCGCGGTGCTCGGCGTCGAGCAGCGTCCCGAGGCGCGCGATGTCCGCGTCGACCGTGGGGAGCAGATGCGGGGCCCGGGTGGTGAGCAACGGCCGGAGCACGGTGAGCAGTTCGCGCGTACCCGCGAGGTTGGCGTCGGCCGTGGCCAGTCCGGTGCCGCTGCCCTGGTCGGTGTCGCCGGTCAGCTCGAACTGGAGGGTGTTCTCCAGGATCTCGTGAGCGCGCAGGGGCAGGTCGGAGGGGTCGAAGTCCTGGTGCGGGAAAGCCTTTCGCAACCCGGCCGCGTCGGCGGCGAGTTGTTGGGCCGGGCCCTTGAGCTCACCGGCCGGCCGACCGTGCCACAGCCCGTACTCGATCAGGTGGAAGCCGGTGAAGTCCTTGTCGTGGACCCCACCCGGCAGACCGTCGGGCCGGCCGTTGATCTTCTGGTCGAAGTCCTCGAAGGTGCCGTAGGCGGCGCCGAGGGAGGCGTAGGTGCGGTGCGCGGTCAGCCAGTCGGCGCGTGCCGTGGCCAGGTGCCCGGCGCGGATGTCGTCGCTGAGCGTCCGGGTCTCGGTGACGAGGGTGGCCAGGCCACGGTTCACGTACGCCTTGTACGCCCGCAGCGGTCCCGCGAGATCCCGCTCGGAGACGGGGAGGACGGCACCGGCGCCGGCGGCACCGCCGACCCGGACCGCCTTGGAGGTGACGGCCTTGCCGTCGCTGGGGACACAGCGCCAGGCGTACGTACCGCCCGCCACGGTGGCGACGAGGTCCCGGGTGGTACCGGGGGCCAGGCCCTCGATCTCGCCGTAGACCGCGTTGGTGGCCGGGTCGATGAGGTACACCTCGGACGTCTGGTCGCCGGTGTTGCGCATCTGGAAGGTCCGCCGCCCCGGCTCGGGGGCGGTGAAGCCCTGACCGCAGTCCTTCGCGGAGACGGCGACCGTCTCACCCCCGGCGGGCTTGGGGCGTGCCAGGGCGACGACCAGTCCGGCCAGGACCGCGGGCACGGCGACCACGGCGACGGGGACGAGCCAGGCGGGGCGGGGGC
>NZ_WWIQ01000071.1:0-39593 GCF_009862985.1 Streptomyces sp. SID5464
CCGCTTCCGCGTTTCCCTTTCCGGCGGTTCCGACTTTATCAGAGGTTTCTGAGTCGGATTTCCCTTCGTCGGCCGGGCATGGTTCCCGTGCCTGAGTCGGCCGGGTGCCCCTTCGGAAGGAGTTGTAAACCTACTGGAGCGGGGCTCCTCGATGCAAATCGAGGAGCCCCGCTCCCAGTTGGCGCCTGTTCAGGCCCGACGGACCGTCAGACCTCCACGACCACAGGCAGGATCATCGGCCGACGTCGGTACGTGTCCGAGACCCACTTGCCCAGCGTGCGGCGAACGAGCTGCTGGAGCTGGTGGGGTTCGACCACGCCGTCCTGGGCGGAGCGCTCGAGTGACTCCGTGATCCTGGGGATCACGTCGCCGAAGGCGGAGTCCTCGATGCCGGAGCCGCGGGCCTGGATGTGCGGGCCCCCGGTGATCTTCCCGGTGGACGAGTCCATGACCACGAAGACCGAGATGATGCCCTCGTCGCCGAGGATCTTGCGGTCCTTGAGCGCCGGCTCTCCCACGTCACCGACCGAGAGGCCGTCGACGTAGACGTAGCCCGCCTGGACCTTGCCCGAGATCTTGGCCTTGCCCTCGACGAGGTCGACGGCGACGCCGTCCTCGGCGATGACGATGCGGTCGTGCGGGACGCCCGTCAGGGCGCCCAGTTCGGCGTTGGCGCGCAGATGGCGCCATTCGCCGTGCACCGGCATCAGGTTCTTCGGGCGGCAGATGTTGTAGAAGTACAGCAGCTCGCCGGCCGAGGCGTGGCCCGAGACGTGGACCTTGGCGTTGCCCTTGTGGACCACGTTGGCGCCCCAGCGGGTGAGGCCGTTGATCACGCGGTAAACCGCGTTCTCGTTGCCGGGGATCAGGGACGACGCCAGGATCACGGTGTCGCCCTGGACGATGCGGATCTGGTGGTCCCTGTTGGCCATCCTCGAGAGGGCCGCCATGGGTTCGCCCTGGGAGCCCGTGCAGACGAGGACCACCTCGCTGTCCGGGAGGTCGTCGAGCGTCTTGACGTCCACCACCAGGCCCGGGGGGACCTTCAGGTAGCCCAGGTCGCGTGCGATACCCATGTTGCGGACCATGGAGCGCCCGACGAAGGCGACGCGGCGGCCGTACTCGTGCGCCGCGTCCAGGATCTGCTGGATGCGGTGGACGTGACTGGCGAAGCTCGCGACGATGATGCGCTTGCGGGCGCCGGCGAAGACCTGGCGCAGGACGTTGGAGATCTCCCGCTCGGGCGGGACGAAGCCCGGGACCTCGGCGTTCGTCGAGTCCGAGAGCAGGAGGTCGATGCCCTCCTCGCTCAGACGTGCGAATGCGTGGAGGTCCGTGAGGCGGCTGTCCAGCGGGAGCTGGTCCATCTTGAAGTCGCCGGTGTGGACCACCATGCCCGCGGGGGTGCGGATGGCGACGGCCAGCGCGTCGGGGATGGAGTGGTTGACCGCGACGAACTCGCAGTCGAACGGGCCGATGCGCTCGCGGTGCCCTTCCGCCACCTCGAGGGTGTACGGGCGGATGCGGTGCTCCTGGAGCTTGGCCTCGATGAGGGCGAGGGTCAGCTTGGAGCCGATCAGCGGGATGTCCGGCTTCTCGCGCAAGAGGAAGGGGACGCCGCCGATGTGGTCCTCGTGGCCGTGCGTGAGGACGATGCCCTCGATGTCGTCGAGGCGGTCCCTGATGGACGAGAAGTCCGGCAGGATCAGGTCGATTCCGGGCTGCTCCTCCTCGGGGAAGAGCACTCCGCAGTCGACGATCAACAGGCGGCCGCCGTACTCGAAGACCGTCATGTTCCGGCCGATCTCGCCGAGGCCGCCGAGTGGGGTGACCCGCAGGCCGCCTTCGGGGAGCGGCGGGGGCGGGCTGAGTTCGGGATGCGGATGACTCAAAAGACTCTCCTCAACCACGCACGCCACGTACCGGTAGGGCACGTGGCGCGCGTGACGTTCGTGCAGAAGCAGTTGTCGTATGGATGGTGCGGGCACCGGTGGCCCGCTTATTCAGTTGTGAAGCTGTGAAGCAGGTGCGCGGGGGTCCGCGCGAAGTCTGGTGTCAGAGCTGTACCCCGCCGGCGGCAAGATCGATCTTGAGTTGCTCGATCTCCTCGGGCGCGCACTCGACCATGGGGGCGCGCAGGGGTCCGCCGGGCAGGCCCTTCAGGGCGAGCGCCGCCTTGGTCGTCATCACGCCCTGGGTGCGGAACATGCCCGTGTAGACCGAGAGCAGCTTCTGGTGGATCTCGGTGGCCTTCTGGACGTCGCCCGAGGTGTATGCGTCGACCAGGGCGCGCAGCTCGGGGGTGACCACGTGGCCGACGACCGAGACGAAGCCGACCGCGCCCACGGAGAGCAGAGGCAGGTTCAGCATGTCGTCGCCGGAGTACCAGGCGAGACCGGAGCGGGCGATGGCCCAGCTCGCCCGGCCCAGGTCGCCCTTGGCGTCCTTGTTGGCGACGATCCGGGGGTGCTCGGCGAGGCGGACGAGCGTCTCCGTGTTGATCGGGACGCCGCTGCGGCCGGGGATGTCGTAGAGCATGACCGGCAGCTCGGTGGCGTCGGCGACGGCCGTGAAGTGCCGGTAGAGGCCCTCTTGCGGGGGCTTGTTGTAGTACGGGGTCACGAGGAGCAGGCCGTGTGCGCCGGTGCGCTCCGCCGTGCGGGCGAGTTCGATGCTGTGGTGGGTGTCGTTGGTGCCGACCCCGGCCACGACGTGGGCGCGGTCGCCGACGGCCTCCAGGACCGCCCGTACGAGATCCCTTTTCTCCGCGTCACTGGTGGTCGGCGACTCGCCCGTGGTGCCGCTGATGACCAGGCCGTCGTTGCCTGCGTCCACCAGGTGGGTGGCGAGCCGCTGCGCGCCGTCGAGGTCGAGTGCGCCGTCCGCCTTGAAGGGCGTGACCATGGCGGTGAGGACCCGCCCGAAGGGGGTCTGCGGAGTCGAGGTCGGAGCCATGGGTTACACGCTACTCGTTGCTCAGGACCGGGTCTGCCCTAGGGGGAGGCGACAAGTCGTGACAAAGGTGGAGCCCGGCACTGCCTGCTCGGGGGTTCAAGCAGTGCCGGACCCGTTTGATCAGGCTAGATGAACTTCTCGAAATGCCGCAATACGGACACTTCGCGCGGCTGAACCGTACATCTGTGCCTGACCGGGGAACCGGGGCGCGTCACGGCGCCACGCGTCCGTTCGCGTTGAAGGCCGCGTAGGTGAGCGGCATGAGCCGGGCCCACTCGGCCTCCATCTTCTCCCCGACCATCTCGATCTCGCGCTGCGGGAAGGACGGGACCTTGGCCAGCTCGTGCTGGGTGCGCAGGCCGAGGAAGTGCATCAGCGAGCGCGCGTTGCAGGTGGCGTACATCGAGGAGTACAGGCCTACAGGGAGGACCGCACGGGCGACCTCGCGGGCGACGCCGGCGGCCAGCATCTCCTGGTAGGCCTCGTACGCCTGCCGGTAGGAGTCCTCCATGACACGGCCGACCAGTTCCTGCTGGGCCTGGGTGCCCTCGACGAAGACGTACTTGCCGGGGCGGCCCTCCTGGACGAGCTTGCGGGACTCGTCGGGGACGTAGAAGACCGGCTGGAGCTCCCGGTAGCGGCCGCTCTCCTCGTTGTACGACCAGCCGACGCGGTGCCGCATGAACTCGCGGAAGACGAAGATCGGGGCGCTGATGAGGAAGGTCATCGAGTTGTGCTCGAAGGGGCTGCCGTGCCGGTCCCGCATCAGGTAGTTGATCAGGCCCTTGGAACGCTCGGGGTCCTTCTTCAGCTCGTCCAGGGACTGCTCGCCCAGGGTCGAGACACGGGCGGCGAACAGGACGTCCGCGTCGGACGCGGTGTGCTTGACCAGCTCGACGGTCACATCGCTGCGGTAGCTGGGCTTGGGGTCGTCGGCGGGGGTGTCGGTCACGGTTGGCAGGGCCTTCCCATCTCGTCGTGTGGCGACGCCACTCTACGGCCCGGCGAAATCAGCGCGATCGGTGGCGTGCCGCAATGAAAATGGTGAAACAGGGCACCTCTGAGGGAGTTCGTTCGTCTTTACGGACGAGAGTGATTCGTTCCATTCCCCGAAGGGAGAAGCACCCCTGATGTCCGGTCGGCGTGAACCCGTACCGTTCGCCTTCGTTGCCGAGGCCGACAGGTTCCGCAGTAATGTCACTCCCCCACCCCGCGAGCGGCTGTCCGTCGGCCAGATGGCCGGGCGCTGGCTGCTGGGTCTGACCATCGTGGCGGGGCTCGTGGGCTCCCTGGTCGTCGGGACACCCGCGCTGTCGTCGGACGACCCGGGCTCGCAGCCCCAGCAGTCTCAGGCGTCGCAGAAGAACTGAGCCGTCCCATTGCGGCGGTGACTCCATCCGGCCCCCCGCCAGTGGTGACCGGGGACACAGATCGGTAGCCTCACCGGGCACAGCCCACGCATGGATCGAGTGAGGACCAGCCGTGCCCCTGCCCTTCCTGACGGCCGACCGCGTTTTCGAGGCTACGGACGACGTTCCGCTGCCGTACGACGACCGTGACCGCTGGCGGCGGCCGTACCGGCCCGGGCCCTGGCGGGTGGGGACGGCTGCTCTGGCGCTGCTGCTCGCCTCGTTCGTGCTGTTCGCCGCGGTCATCATCGCGGCGACGGCCGAACTGACCTCGGCCGGTGTGGTCTTCGGGCTCGCGCTGCTCGTCATCGCCGCGGCGCTGCGGCTGCTGCGCGTGGGCGTGTGGGTGAGCGCGCGTGGGCTGCGGCACGTGGGCTTCCTCACGACGCGTACGGCGTCCTGGGAGCAGGTCATGGCCGTGCGCACGGTGCAGCAGCCGGTGCGCTGGCTGGGGCTGCCGCGGACGGTGCAGGGGCAGGCGCTGCTGCTCGTCCGGCGGGGTCAGTCGCCGGACGGTGGGCCGGCGCTGCTGACCACGCACAACGCGGACTTCCTGGGCCGCGTGGAGGCCTTCGACCGGGCGGCGGACGCGGTGGAGGCGTGGGCGGACGAGTACTGCCCGCACTGACATCCCTGGGTACCCGGGATTCTCATGCCGGAGGGGCCGGACCGTTCGCGGTCCGGCCCCTCCGGCATGAGTGGCGTGCGGTTCAGGCCGTCTCGGGCTGCTTGCCGTCGTGCAGGGCGATCGCGCGTTGCATCGCCTTGCGGGCGCGCGGGGTGTCGCGGGCGTCGTGGTAGGCGACGGCGAGGCGGAACCAGCTGCGCCAGTCGTCGGGGGCGGCCTCCGTCTCCGCCTTTCGCCTGGCGAAGACCTCGTCGGCCGAGTCCCGGTCGATCCGCCCGCTGGGGGTACGCCTCAGTTCGTCGACGGGCAGGCCGCCCTCGGCGTCGAGTTCCGCGGCGAGGGCGTTCGCCCTGCGGACGAACTGGGTGTTCTTCCACAGGAACCACAGGCCGATGACCGGCAGGATCAGCACCGCGACACCGAAGGTGACGGTGAGGGGCGTGCCGATCTCGATGAGCAGGACGCCGCGGCTGCCGACCAGGACGAAGTAGACGACCAGGACGGCGGCCGTGAGGGCGTAGGTGAGCTTCGCGCGCATGACGATCAGGGACTCAGCTCAGGTCCAGGAAGTGTTCCAGGCCGAAGGTCAGACCCGGGGTGCTCACCACGCGGCGGGCGCCGAGCAGGATGCCCGGCATGAAGCTGCTGTGGTGCAGCGAGTCGTGCCGGACCGTCAGGGTCTCGCCCTCGCCGCCGAGCAGGACCTCCTGGTGGGCGAGCAGGCCGCGCAGCCGGACGGCGTGGACGGGCACGCCGTCGACGTCGGCGCCGCGGGCGCCGTCCAGGGCGGTGGTCGTGGCGTCCGGGGCCGGGGCGGAGCCGGCGTTGCGGCGGGCCTCGGCGATGAGCTGGGCGGTGCGCGTGGCGGTGCCGGAGGGGGCGTCCACCTTGTTCGGGTGGTGCAGCTCGACGACCTCGACGGACTCGAAGTACGGCGCGGCGATCTGCGCGAACTTCATGGTCAGGACGGCCCCGATGGAGAAGTTCGGCGCGATGAGCACGCCCGTCCGCGGGGACTGCTCCAGCCAGCCCGTCAGCTGCGCGAGACGCTCGTCGGTCCAGCCGGTGGTGCCGACGACCGCGTGGATGCCGTGGTGTACGCAGTAGTCGAGGTTGGCCATGACCGAGTCGGGCGTGGTCAGTTCGACTACGACCTGGGCGCCGGTCTCGGCGAGCGTCTCCAGCTTGTCACCACGGCTCAGCGCGGCGACCAGTTCCATGTCCTCGGCGGCTTCGACGGCTCGTACCGCTTCCGAGCCGATCCGGCCCTTGGCGCCGAGGACCGCCACGCGCAGCTTGCTCATCTCTTGTGCTTCCTTCACCAGGGGGTTGTCAGGCGACGGCGTCGTGCAGGCGGGCCGCCTGTTTGTCCTTCAGCGGGCCGATGACCGACAGGGAGGGCCGCCGTCCCAGGATCTCGCGGGCGACCGAGCGGACGTCGTCCGGGGTGACCGAGGCTATCCGCGACAGCATGTCGTCGACGGACATCTGCTCGCCCCAGCACAGTTCGCTCTTGCCGATACGGTTCATCAGCGCGCCGGTGTCCTCCAGGCCGAGGACCGTGGAGCCCTGGAGCTGGCCGATCGCGCGCCCTATCTCGTCGTCCGAGAGGCCGTGCTCGGCGACGTGGTCGAGTTCGTCGCGGCAGATCTTCAGCACGTCGTGCACCTGCGACGGCCTGCACCCCGCGTACACGCCGAACAGGCCGCAGTCGGCGAAGCCCGAGGTGTACGAGTACACGCTGTAGGCCAGGCCGCGCTTCTCGCGGACCTCCTGGAAGAGCCGGGACGACATGCCGCCGCCGAGGGCGGTGTTCAGTACGCCCAGGGCCCACCGGCGCTCGTCCGTGCGGGACAGACCCGGCATGCCGAGCACGACATGGGCCTGCTCGGTCTTGCGGTCGATCAGCTCGACCCGGCCGGCGGTGCGCAGGGCGCGTCGGCCGCTGCGCGGGGCGACGGGCTCGGCGGCGAGCTCCTTGAAGGCACCCGCCTTCTCGAAGGCGGCGCGGACCTGCCGTACGACCTTGGAGTGGTCGATGTTGCCGGCGCACGCGACCACGAGGTGGGTCGGGTCGTAGTGCCTCTTGTAGAAGCGGCGGATGCGGTCGGCGGTGAGGGAGTTGACCGTGTCGACCGTGCCGAGGACCGGGCGGCCGAGGGGGTTGTCGCCGAACATCGTGTGCGCGAACAGGTCGTGCACGCAGTCGCCCGGGTCGTCCTCGGTCATCGCGATCTCTTCGAGGATGGCGCCGCGCTCGACGTCGACGTCCTCCTCGAGGATGAGCGAGCCGGTCAGCATGTCGCTGACGACGTCGATGGCGAGCGGCAGGTCGGTGTCGAGCACACGTGCGTAGTAGCACGTGTACTCCTTCGCCGTGAACGCGTTCATCTCGCCGCCGACCGCGTCGATCGCGGAGGAGATGTCCAGGGCGGACCTGCGGCTCGTGCCCTTGAAGAGCAGGTGCTCCAGGTAGTGCGTGGCGCCGTTCAGGGCCGGGGTCTCGTCGCGGGAGCCGACGTGCGCCCAGATGCCGAAGGTCGCGGAGCGGACCGAGGGCAGGGTCTCGGTGACGATGCGCAGGCCACCCGGGAGGGTGGTCTTGCGGACCGTGCCGATGCCGTTCTCGCCCTTGATGAGGGTTTGGGTACGGGCGACGGCCCGCGCCTCGGAAGAGGTGCGGGCCGTCGCCTTGGAGCTGCTCGACGTCACTTGTCGGTGTCGTCCTTCGTCTCATCGTTCTCTTCGCCCTCGATGACCGGGATCAGGGAGAGCTTGCCGCGGGAGTCGATCTCGGCGATCTCGACCTGGACCTTCTGGCCCACACCGAGGACGTCCTCGACGTTCTCCACGCGCTTGCCGCCGGCGAGCTTGCGGATCTGCGAGATGTGCAGCAGACCGTCCTTGCCGGGCAGCAGGGAGACGAACGCACCGAAGGTCGTCGTCTTGACGACCGTACCGAGGTAGCGCTCGCCGACCTCGGGCATCGTCGGGTTGGCGATGCCGTTGATCGTGGCGCGGGCGGCCTCAGCAGCGGGGCCGTCGGCGGCGCCGATGTAGATCGTGCCGTCGTCCTCGATGGTGATCTCGGCGCCGGTGTCCTCCTGGATCTGGTTGATCATCTTGCCCTTGGGGCCGATGACCTCGCCGATCTTGTCGACCGGGATCTTCACGGTGATGATCCGCGGTGCGTTCGGGGACATCTCGTCCGGCGTGTCGATCGCTTCCATCATCACGTCGAGGATGTGGAGGCGGGCGTCACGGGCCTGCTTGAGGGCGGCGGCCAGGACGGAGGCGGGGATGCCGTCCAGCTTGGTGTCGAGCTGGAGGGCGGTCACGAACTCCTTGGTGCCGGCGACCTTGAAGTCCATGTCGCCGAAGGCGTCCTCCGCACCGAGGATGTCGGTGAGGGTGACGTAGTGCGTCTCGCCCTCGATCTCCTGGGAGATCAGGCCCATCGCGATACCGGCGACGGGGGCCTTCAGCGGCACACCGGCGTTCAGCAGCGACATGGTGGAGGCGCAGACCGAGCCCATGGAGGTCGAGCCGTTCGAGCTGAGCGCCTCGGAGACCTGGCGGATCGCGTAGGGGAACTCCTCGCGCGTCGGCAGGACCGGGATCAGGGCGCGCTCGGCGAGGGCGCCGTGGCCGATCTCGCGGCGCTTCGGGGAGCCGACGCGGCCGGTCTCGCCGGTGGAGTACGGCGGGAAGTTGTAGTTGTGCATGTAGCGCTTGCGGGTCACCGGCGACAGCGTGTCCAGCTGCTGCTCCATGCGGAGCATGTTCAGGGTGGTGACGCCCAGGATCTGGGTCTCGCCACGCTCGAACACCGCGGAGCCGTGGACCCGCGGGATCGCCTCGACCTCGGCGGCCAGGGTGCGGATGTCGGTGACACCGCGGCCGTCGATGCGCTTCTTCTCCTTGATGACGCGCTCGCGGACCAGGGTCTTGGTCAGCGAGCGGTACGCGGCGGAGATCTCCTTCTCGCGGCCCTCGAACTCCGGCAGGAGCTTCTCGGCGGCGAGCTGCTTGACGCGGTCCAGCTCGGACTCGCGCTCCTGCTTGCCGGCGATGGTGAGCGCCTGGGCGAGCTCCGGCTTGACGGCGGCGGTGAGCGCCTCCAGGACGTCGTCCTGGTAGTCCAGGAAGATCGGGAACTCGCCGGTCGGCTTGGCGGCCTTGGAGGCGAGGTCCGACTGGGCCTTGCAGAGGACCTTGATGAAGGGCTTCGCGGCTTCCAGACCGGCGGCGACGACCTCCTCGGTGGGGGCCTCGGCGCCGCCCTCGACCAGCTTGATGGTCTTCTCGGTGGCCTCGGCCTCGACCATCATGATCGCGACGTCGCCGTCCTCCAGGACGCGGCCCGCGACGACCATGTCGAAGACGGCGTCCTCGAGCTCGGTGTGCGTCGGGAAGGCCACCCACTGACCGCGGATCAGCGCGACGCGGACGCCGCCGATCGGGCCGGAGAAGGGCAGACCGGCCAGCTGCGTGGACGCGGAGGCGGCGTTGATCGCGACGACGTCGTACAGGTGGTCGGGGTTGAGCGCCATGATCGTGGCGACGACCTGGATCTCGTTGCGCAGGCCCTTCTTGAAGGACGGGCGCAGCGGGCGGTCGATCAGGCGGCAGGTGAGGATCGCGTCCTCGGAGGGGCGGCCCTCACGGCGGAAGAAGCTGCCGGGGATCTTGCCGGCGGCGTACATCCGCTCCTCGACGTCCACCGTGAGGGGGAAGAAGTCGAGCTGGTCCTTGGGGTTCTTGGAGGCGGTGGTGGCCGACAGCACCATGGTGTCGTCGTCCAGGTACGCCACGGCGGAGCCGGCGGCCTGCTTGGCCAGGCGGCCCGTCTCGAAGCGGATGGTGCGGGTGCCGAAGGCGCCGTTGTCGATGACGGCCTCGGCGTAGTGGGTCTCGTTCTCCACTAGCGTTTTCTCCGTTACTTTGTCGTCTTTCGTCCCTCGCTGCCCGTGTGGCAGGGGGACGGTGGCGGAGAAGCGCTCCGTGCGGTGCGGGCCGGTCTTCGATCGAAGCACCCGGGGCTCACTTCCCCCCGGGGGCCACTACCGAGGACCGGCGGCGGCTAGGCGCGCTTCTCCTCTTCTTCTTGTCGTGCTGTGTCGTCCGTATTGCGTTGTGCTACCACACTACAAAGCTGCAGTGACACTCCGCACGTACAGCAAAGGGAGCGGTCCCCTTTCCTGCCGGGAACCGCTCCCTTCACGGCGTCTTACTTGGCGCCCGCCGCACCGCGGCGGATGCCGAGGCGGTCGACCAGCGCACGGAAGCGCTGGATGTCCTTCTTGGCGAGGTACTGCAGCAGCCGGCGGCGCTGACCGACCAGGATCAGCAGACCACGGCGGGAGTGGTGGTCGTGCTTGTGGGTCTTGAGGTGCTCGGTCAGGTCGGAGATCCGACGCGACAGCAGAGCGACCTGGACCTCGGGGGAGCCGGTGTCGCCCTCCTTGGTACCGAACTCGGACATGATCTGCTTCTTCGTAGCGGCGTCGAGCGACACGCGTACTCCTCATAGTCTGTGAATGGCCACCGAGTGCCCCCGGTCTGCTTCTCGGGGGGAGCTTCCGTGACTCGGAAGGCGGGGATCCGCTGGGCGCGGCCTCCAGGGCGAGATCTCGCTCCGGGGGTGCGTACACAAACGGCCGTCCACCAGGGTACCAGGCGGTCAGGGGCGTCTTTGCGCTGGTCCCCGAACCTGCCGGACCGGGCGGTCGGCGCCACTAGGGTGAGCGAATTCGGAACCGGTTCGTCGGGAAGGGGTCGCTACGGCATGGCGGAGACGGCTGAGGAGATCAAGGCGCGCAAGGAGCGGGAGCGGGACGAGCTCTACGCCCTCGACATCTCCGGTGTGGAGTGGCACTGCGCGCCGGGCACCGAGGAGCACGAGGAGCGGGTCGAGATCGCGTACCTGCCCGACGGGGCGGTGGCGATGCGGTCCTCGCTCGACCCGGACACGGTGCTGCGCTACACCGAGGCGGAGTGGCGGGCGTTCGTGCTGGGAGCACGGGACGGGGAGTTCGATCTGGAGCCGCAGCCGCACAACGGGGGCTTGCAGGCCGAGGCCGGGCAGTAGGCGCGTAGTTTCCGCGGAGCGCGACGAGGGCGGGCCGGTGATCGGCCGTCCCTCGTCGCGCTTCTTCGTGTGCGGTCGCGGTTCTTCTGCGTGCGGTCGCGCTGCTTCTGTGTGCGGCGGCCCGTCCGTTTCAAGGCACCTTCGGGGCAAGGTGGTTCGCGGTTCTTCACGGTAATCGCCCTGTTTGGTCACCAAAGTGTGTGCTGTGTATGTCACTTCGGGGCAGCTTCTGGGCAGGTTGTGACGCGGCGGACAGGTGCTCGGGGGTGGACGGGCCTGCCGGGGTGGGGCTTGTGGTGATTAGGCTGGGACGGGGCGCGGCGTCAGAACCCGTGAGTAGACGCGGGCGTCCCAGGGGGAGAGCGGGGGAGCCTGGATTCGGACGACCTCGGACGACCCCTCTTACGCCTCAGAACGACTTCGTACGACGTCGGACGACAAGCAAGGGTCGCCCCAGCACGGCATGAGGGTGCTCGACCAACCAGGAGGAACACTGTGAGCAGCGATCGGGACGGGAACCGCGGGGGCTGGGCGACACCCGGCGATGACCAGCCCGACGCGGAGTCCGCGGCAGAGATGACGGGCGAGTTCACCATCGACTACGCGCCGCCGGCCTGGTACACGCAGAACGCCTCGGGGAGTTCGAGCTCGGGGCAGGGGGCGGGTGCGTCCGAGGACGCCAGTGCTTCCGGGGCACCCGGAGGTTCCGGGGCGCATGGGGGATCCGGTGGGCCGAGCGGGCCCGTTCCGCCGCTGCCGGGACTCACTCCGCCGCCGCACGCCAATCCTTCCGGTGGGGCATCGTCCATTCCGAGGCAGGGGCACGGACAGGGACAGGGACAGGGGCACGGGCAGTCCGCGGGCTCGGCTCCGGCACCGGCTCCCTCTCCGGCTCCAGGGGCGCCTTTCACGCCGCCCGCGCCGCCGCCTGCTCCGGGCGCTCCGTTCACGCCTCCCGCTCCCCCCGCGCCCGCGCCGGGTACGCCCTTCACGCCGCCCGCGCCTGCCGCCGGGGGGCCGTCTGCCGGAGGGCCGGCTGCCGTGCCCAGGCTTCCGGTGGGGTTCGAGCCGCAGGGGGCGCAGTCGCCGGGGTCGCAGCCGCAGGGGCCGCAGCCCCAGCCGCAGGGGCGGACCGAGGCGCCTGCGGCGGATCCGGCTGCTCCTACGGCCGTGCCGAACATCCCCGTCGGCGGGTATCAGGCACAGTGGGCGCCGACCGCTCCGTCGGAGGCTCCGGCTGCTCCGGCCACTCCCGAGGCTTCGGCTGCTCCCACTTCTCCGGCTGCTCCGACTGCTCCGGATTCCGAGGACGCGGAGCCGGGGAACGGTGACCTGGAGAGCGGTGCCACCATGCGGTTCTCTGCCGTCGCGCTGAAGCGGGAGATCGAGGAGCGTGCCGCCGAGGTCGAGGCGCGACTGGAGTCGGCCGACGGCGACCAGGACGGGGACCAGGGCAGGGACGGGAACGGCGCGGTCGCTTCCGGCCCGAGCGACGGGTCCGAGCCGGGTGAGGAGTCCGGCGGTGACGTCGAGGACGCTCCTGGCGACGCCGACGACGACACCGCCGACGAAGAGCCCGAGGGTGTCTTCTCCGAGTCGGCGGTCGCGGTGGACACGGCTGACGTGTCCGTCGCGGACGGCCCTGCCTCCGACGACGCCCACAGCGGGGACGCGGAAGCCGCGGTGACCGCACCGGAGGAGGAAGCTCCCGAGGACGCGGCTCCGGAGACGGAGAGGGACGAGGCCGTACCGCAGGATGCCGAGCCCGAGGGATCCGAGCCTGCGGATGCGGTGCCCGCAGACGCGATCCCGACGGATGCGGTGCCTGCCGATGATGCAATGCCTACCGACGAGGACCGGGCCGACGCAGTGACTGCGGACGAGGTCCCGGCTGCCCCCGAGCCGGCCGACGCCCTGTCGGCTGGCGCACAGCCCCTCGACGCCCCGCCCGCAGACGCCCCGCCCGTGGGCTCCGAGCCCGCCGACGCCGCTCCCGAGGACAGCGTTCCGCGGGATACCCCCGCGCCGGGTGCGGCCGACGCACAGCCCTCCTGGACTCCCCCGCCCCCGCAGGCCATGCCGCCGCTGCCGCCGTCGTATCAGTCGGCCGCCCCGGCGCCCGCCGGCCAGTGGTCCGCACAGCCGCAGCACCAGCCACAGGCACAGCCCACGGACCCGAACGCTCCCGCGCAGGGGCAGCCGCCGTTCCAGCCGCAGGCGCCGCAGCCCGCGCCCGCCGCCTGGAACCCGCCGGCCGCGCCGCCGACGCCGCCGAACCAGCCGCCCGCCCAGCCCGCACCGCAGCCCGGCGCCTACGGCTTCCCGCAGCCGGGGGCCCCGGCCGCACCGAACGCCCAGGGCGGCTACGGATTCCCCCACCCCGGCGCCCCGGCCCAGGCCCCGGCCACACAACAGCCGCCGGCCCAGCAGCCCAACACCTCGCCCACCCCTACCCCGAACCCCCAGGACGGCTACGGCTTCCCGCAGCCCGGGCCCAACGCCCAAGGCGGCTACGGATTCCCCCACCCCGGCGCCCCGGCCCAAACCCCGGCCACACAACAGCCCCCGGCCCAGCAGCCCAACACCCCGCCCACCCCTGCCCCGAACCCTCAGGACGGCTACGGCTTCCCGCACCCCGGCGCGCCCGCCCCAGCCGCGCCCAACCCCCAGGGCGGATACGGCTTCCCCCACCCGGGTGCCCCGGCACCGGCCGCCCAGCAGCCCCACCCCGCCGTGCCCCCGCAGGCCCAGCCGCAGCCCGAAGGGCAGGGGCAGCCTCCGCAGCAGCCCCAGCCCGTGGATCCGCGGACCGGGGCCGCCTGGCCGCAGCCCATGCAGCACGACCAGCGGCAGCCGACCAACCCGGGTGCCGCGCCGCTCGGTTACACCGCTGCCGTGGAGCTGTCGTCCGACAGGCTGCTCAACAGCAAGAAGCAGAAGGCGAAGAGCAGCCGTCCGGCGGCCGGTGGCGGGCGGTTCAAGATCGGCGGCAAGAAGGAGGAGGCCGAGCGGCAGCGGAAGCTGGAGCTGATCCGCACGCCGGTGCTCTCCTGCTACCGGATCGCCGTGATCAGCCTCAAGGGCGGTGTCGGCAAGACGACCACGACCACCGCGCTCGGCTCCACGCTCGCCACCGAGCGGCAGGACAAGATCCTCGCGATCGACGCCAACCCGGACGCGGGCACCCTCGGGCGTCGCGTGCGGCGCGAGACCGGGGCCACCATCCGTGACCTCGTCCAGGCGATCCCGTACCTCAACTCGTACATGGACATCAGGCGGTTCACGTCCCAGGCGCCGTCCGGTCTGGAGATCATCGCCAACGACGTCGACCCGGCCGTGTCCACGACGTTCAACGACGAGGACTACCGGCGCGCGATCGACGTGCTGGGCAAGCAGTACCCGGTGATCCTCACGGACTCCGGCACCGGTCTGCTCTACAGCGCCATGCGCGGGGTGCTGGACCTCGCAGACCAGCTCATCATCATCTCGACGCCTTCGGTGGACGGTGCGAGCAGCGCGAGCACGACGCTGGACTGGCTGTCGGCGCACGGTTACGCCGACCTCGTCGCCCGGTCCATCACCGTCATCTCCGGTGTGCGCGAGACGGGCAAGATGATCAAGGTCGAGGACATCGTGTCGCACTTCGAGACGCGCTGCCGGGGCGTCATCGTCGTACCGTTCGACGAGCATCTCGCCGCCGGCGCCGAGGTCGACCTCGACATGATGCGGCCGAAGGTGCGGGAGGCGTACTTCAACCTCGCGGCGATGGTCGCCGAGGACTTCACCCGCCACCAGCAGGCGCACGGCCTGTGGACCTCCGACGGCAACCCGCCGCCGGTGGCCGCCCCGCCGCTGCCCGGCCATCCCGTCCCGGGCCAGCCAGGCCCGTACCCCCAGCAGCCGCAGCCCGGACAGCCGTACCCCCAGCCGGGCCAGCCCCCTGCCCAGCCAGGGCAGCCGTACCCGCAGGCCGCAGGCCAGCCGCCCTACCCGCAGCCGGGGCAGCCGGCCGCCCAGCCGGGTCAGCCGTACCCCCAGCCCGGGCAGCCTCCGGCAGCGCCCCCGCAGCCGGGCTACGGCTACCCGCAGCCCGGTCAGCCGGGCTACCCGGCGCAGCCCGACGGGCAGACCCCGCCGCCTCCGCCGCCGTCGCAGTAATCGCGTCACCCGATCGGCCCCTTTCGAGGAGCCGATCCCCTGTGTGGCCCGCGCCGTTCCCACTCGGCGCGGGCCACTGCGCGTTCGGGGCGAAATCCGTTGCCAGGCCCTGGCCAGGGGCGCGTCAGTGGTCTCGACCAATGGCCACGAAAAGCTCGCCAATTTGTTATTTCCGCAGGCCACAAGGGGTCCGTGTGGCGTTGACGCGCAGAGATGGCCGCTGATAGACACACTCATCATCCATCTGACACCTGATCAACCCGTCCTTCCCGTCCGAGCGATGACGCGAGGTCCGACCATGGGCACGAAAGATCAGACACGCAGCCTCCCGCGCGGCCTCAGGCTCGTCGCCGCGGCCGGAGCGGCCGCGCTCACCCTCACCGCCGGTCTCGCGACCCCGCTCGACCCGGCGCCCCGGCAGGCCCGGGCGGCCGACGACGGCAAGAAGGTGCTGACCGTCGCGGTGGCGCAGAGCGTGGACTCGCTCAGCCCGTTCCTGGCGGTCCGGCTGCTCAGTACGAGCATTCACCGGCTCATGTACGAGTACCTGACGAACTACGACCCCAAGGACAACCACGCCATCCCGGGCCTCGCCACCAAATGGGAGCCGTCGCCCGACAAGCTGACCTGGACGTACACGATCCGCTCCAACTCGAAGTGGTCGGACGGCAAGCAGGCCACCGCCGAGGACGCGGCGTGGACGTTCAACAAGATGATGACCGACTCCGGCGCTGCCACGGCGAACGGCAGCTACGTCGGCAACTTCCGGAAGGTGACGGCCCCCAGCCCGACCAAGCTGGTCATCGAGCTGAAGAAGCCACAGGCCACGATGACCGCGCTCGATGTGCCGATCGTGCCGAAGCACGTGTGGGAGAAGGTCTCGGACTTCTCCGAGTTCAACAACGACAAGAGCTTCCCGGTGGTGGGCAACGGGCCGTTCGTGCTGACCGGCTACAAGGCCGACAGCTACGTCCGTCTCAAGGCCAACAAGAGCTTCTGGCGGGGGGCGCCGAAGTTCGACGAGCTGGTCTTCCGCTACTACAAGGACCAGGACGCGGCGGTGTCGGCGCTGCGCAAGGGCGAGGTTTCGTTCGTCGCCGGTTCGCCGTCCCTGACGCCCGCTCAGGCGGCGTCCCTGGAGGGCGCGGAGAACATCAAGGTCAACGACGCCCCCGGCCGCCGTTTCTACGCCCTCGCCACCAACCCGGGCGCGAAGGCGAAGAACGGCAAGAAGTTCGGCGACGGCCACCCGTCGCTGCTGGACCAGCGGGTGCGGAACGCGCTGTTCAAGGCCGTCGACCGCAAGGCCGTCATCGACAAGGTGTTCCAGGGGCACGCCGTCGAGGGCGAGGGCTACATCCCGCCGCGCTTCTCTCAGTACTTCTGGAAGCCGTCCAGCAGCCAGAAGCTGACGTACGACCCGGCCGAGGCGGCCCGGATGCTCGACCAGGCGGGTTACCGGAAGAACGGCGACGGCAAGCGCGTCGGCAAGGACGGCAAGCCCATCACCTACCGCGTCCTGTGCCACGCCACCGACCCGAACGACAAGGCGGTCGGCAAGTACCTCCAGGAGTGGTGGGGCGAGCTCGGCATCGGCGTCCAGCTCAACTGCCTGGACAACGTGACCGACCCCTGGCTGGCCGGCAAGTACGACCTGGCCTTCGACGGCTGGTCGGTCAACCCGGACCCGGACTTCGTGCTGTCCATCCACACCTGCGGCGCGCTCCCGGCGACCCCCGAGGACACGGGCGCGACCGACAACTTCATCTGCGACAAGAAGTACGACGAGCTCTACGCCCGGCAGCTCGCCGAATACGACCCCGCCAAACGGGCGGACATCGTCAAGCAGATGGAGTCGCGGCTGTACGACCTCGGGTACATGAACGTCATGGCGTATCCGAACGCGGTCGAGGCCTACCGGACGGACCAGATCAAGTCCATCACGACCATGCCGGCGAAGGCGGGGAACATCTACGGCCAGGACGGCTACTGGAGCTGGTGGTCGGCGGTCCCGGCGGAGTCGAGCGGCTCGTCGGACAACGCGTCGTCGACGGGGGTCGTGGCCGGGATCGTCGGAGGTGTCGTGGTCCTCGCCGGGCTCGGCGTCTTCGCGGCGATGCGGCGGCGCTCCACCGCCGAGGACCGCGAGTAGAGCGGGCGATCGGACACTCATGACCGCTGACGCGACACCCGCGCTGGTCGAGGACAAGCACACGCCGGCCGGGCCGCGGGTACGCAAGAGCTCCGCGTACCCGCGGTACCTCGCGGGCAAGGTGGCGGGCGCGGCCGTATCGCTGCTGGCCGTGCTCGTCACCAGCTTCTTCCTCTTCCGGCTGATCCCCGGCGACCCGGTGAAGACCATGACGGGCGGCCGTCAGGTCTCGGCCGAGCAGCTGGCCGCCTATCGCGAGGAGTTCGGGCTCGACCTGCCGCTGTGGCGGCAGTTCACCGACTACTGCGGCAAGGCGCTGACCGGCGACTTCGGGACGTCGTACCAGTTCCGCGCCCCCGTCGTCGACAAGATCACCGAGGCGCTGCCGAACACCCTGCTGCTGACCGGGACCGCCTTCGTCCTCTACACCGCGCTGGGCATCTTCCTCGGCACCCGGTCGGCGTGGCGGCACGGCAAGCTCGGCGACCGGGTCAACACCGGCCTGGCGCTGACGCTGTACTCCATCCCGTCCTTCTGGCTCGGGCTGCTGCTGATCATCGTGCTGTCGGTGGGCATCGGCCCGGTCCCGGGCATGTTCCCCACCGGCGGCATGGAGTCGGGCGGCAAGGAGGGCTTCGCGTACGTCGTCGACGTGGCGCACCATCTGGTGCTGCCGGTGGTGACGCTGGTGGCCGTGGAGTACGGGCAGACGCTGCTGGTCACCCGGTCGGCGCTGCTGGACGAGATGGGCAGCGACTATCTGACGACCGCGCGGGCCAAGGGGCTGCGCGACGACCTGGTCCGGCGCCGGCACGCCGTGCCGAACGCGCTGCTGCCGACCGTGACGCTGATCTTCATCAACCTCGGCCGGACGGTGGCGGGCGTGATCCTGGTGGAGACGGTGTTCTCCTGGCCCGGGCTCGGCGGGCTGTTCTACCAGGCACTGAGTGTGCCCGATCTGCCGCTGGTGCAGGGACTGTTCTTCGTGTTCGCCGCCGCGGTCATCGTGATGAACACCCTCGCCGACCTGGTCTATCCCCTGCTCGACCCCCGGGTGGCCCGATGACGACGACGACCGGCACGGGCCCGAGCCCGCGCGCCCTCGCCCGGCAGCGGCGCCGGGCGTCCGTGGCGCGCTTCTGGCGGCAGTACCGCGCCGAGCGGGCAGGGCTGTACGGCCTGACCGCGCTCGGCCTGTGCGCGCTGCTGGCGCTGTTCGCACCCCTGTTCGTCGGCTCCGACGTGAGCAGTGTGACCGACGCGCCGGGGCGTCCGATGCAGAGCCCGAGCGCCGAGTTCCCGCTCGGCACGGACCAGTTCGGGCGGGACCTGCTGGGCCTGGTGGTCTGGGGCTCGCGGGTGTCGCTGCTGGTCGGGTTGCTCGCGGCCGTGCTGTCGGTCGCGATCGGCACCCTGATCGGGGTCACGGCGGGCCACTTCAAGGGCTGGTACGCGACGGTGATGATGCGGATCACCGACTGGTTCCTGGTCATGCCGACGCTGGTGCTGGCGATCGCCCTGGCGACCGTGATGTCCCGCTCGCTGACCACGACCGTCGTGGCGATCGGCGTGACCACCTGGCCGACCACGGCCCGGCTGGTGCGCGCGCAGACCCTCGCCGTGGAGACCAGGCCGTACATCGAGCGGGCGAAGGCGCTCGGCGGCGGGCACTGGCACATCATGTCGAGGCACGTCCTGCCCAATGTGATGCCGCTGGTGCTGGCGCAGACGACCCTGATCATCTCCTCGGCCATCCTCGCCGAGGCGACCCTCGCCTTCCTCGGGCTCGGCGACCCCACGGTCGTGTCGTGGGGCGGGCTGCTCCAGGACGCGCGGGAGGCGGGCGCGGTCAGTGCCGGGGACTGGTGGTACCTGGTGCCGCCGGGCATCGCCATCGCCGTGGTGGCGCTGGCGTTCACGCTGTGCGGGCGGGCCGTGGAGTCCGTCCTCAACCCCAGGCTGGGGGTGTCGCGGTGACACTGCTCGACGTCAGGGACCTGACGGTGACCTACCCGGGCGGGGCGGCCGCCGTGCGCGGAGTGGACCTGCGCCTGGACGCCGGCCAGAAGCTCGGCCTCGCCGGGGAGTCCGGCTGCGGCAAGTCCACGCTGGCGCTGGCCCTGCTGCGGCTGCTGCCCGCCGGGACCCGCATCACGGGTGGGGTCCTGCTCGACGGCGAGGACGTGCTGACGATGAAGTGGGGCCGGGTCCGGGCGGTCCGCTGGGCCGGGGCCTCGGTCGTGTTCCAGGGGGCGATGCACTCGCTGAACGCCGTGCACCGCATCGGCGACCAGATCGCCGAGCCGATCCTGCTGCACCGGAAGGCGACCCCGGCCGGGGCGAAGAGGAAGACCGGGGAGCTGCTGGAGCACGTCGGCCTGCCCGCCGCCCGCGCGGACGCGTATCCGCACGAGCTGTCCGGCGGGCAGCGGCAGCGCGTCATGATCGCCATGGCGCTGGCCTGCGATCCGCGGCTGATCATCGCCGACGAGCCGACCACCGCGCTCGACGTGATGATCCAGGCGCAGATCCTCCGGCTCATCGAGCAGCTCGTCGCGGACCAGGACCTGGGTCTGATCATGATCAGCCACGACCTGGCGGTCCTCGCCGACACCTGTGACCGGCTCGCGGTGATGTACGCGGGCCGGGTGGTCGAGGAGGGCCCGGCCCAGCAGGTGTACGAGGACGCCCGGCACCCGTATGCCAGGGCCCTGTCGGCCGCGTTCCCGCGCATCGGCGACCCGTCCTCCCGGTTCGCGCCGCAAGGGCTCGCGGGCGACCCGCCCGACCCGGCGGCGCTGCCGTCCGGCTGTACCTTCCATCCGCGGTGCCCGGTGGCGCTGGAGTCCTGCCCTCAGGAGGACCCGGTGCTGCGCGAGGCGGGGCCGGAGCGCCGGGCGGCATGTGTTCTGGTCGGCCCGTCCGCTCGGGAGCCGCGCGGAGCCGGCGAGGCGGAGGAGCGGGAGTTCACCGAGGAACCGGAAGACTCGGCGGAGCGGGGGGCGGCGGATCCGGGCACCCCGGAGGAGCGGGAGGCACCGGATCCGGAAGCCCTGGAGGAAGCGAGGCCCAAAACGCCATGACCATCTCCCCCACGGCCCCCGAGGTCACCACGGCACCGCTGCTCAGCGCCCAGGACCTGCACGTCACCTTCCCCGGCCGGCACGGCGGCCCCCGGGCCCGCGCGGTGGACGGGGTCGACCTCGACATCCGGCCCGGCGAGATCGTCGCGCTGGTCGGCGAGTCCGGCTGCGGCAAGACGACCCTGGCCCGCTGTCTGCTGGGCCTGGTCGAGCCGACCTCGGGCCGGGTCACCTTCGACGGCCGCCCGCTGGAGTACTCCGGCCGGCCCCTCAAGGCGTACCGCAAGCGCGTCCAGCTGGTCCTCCAGGACCCGAGCGGTTCGCTCAACCCCCGGCACACGGTGTACGACGCGGTCGCCGAGGGCCTGCGCATCCACGGCTACGGCGGCGACGAACGCACCGCGGTCGCCGGGGCCCTGTCCCGGGCCGGCCTCCGCCCCCCGGAGCGCTTCTTCCTGCGCTACCCGCACGAGCTGTCCGGCGGGCAGCGCCAGCGCGTCGTCATCGCGGGCGCACTGGTCCTGGAACCCGAACTCCTCGTCGCCGACGAGCCGGTGGCGTCCCTCGACGCCTCCGTGCGCGGTGAGATCCTCGCCCTGCTGCTGCGGCTGCGCACCGAGCTGGGCCTGTCCGCGCTGGTCGTCACGCACGACCTGGGGCTGGCCTGGAACATCGCAGACCGGGTCGCCGTGATGTACCTGGGCCGGATCGTGGAGACGGGAGCGGTGGAGCAAGTCCTCACGGCCCCCCGGCACCCGTACACGCAGGCCCTGCTGTCCGTCCTCCCGGAAGCCCCGGGCACCCCGGTGGTCCTCACGGGGGAGCCCCCGGACCCGTCCCGCGTCCCGTCAGGCTGCCGCTTCCACGCCCGCTGCCAGATCCTGGCGAGCGGCGAGGCGGAGCGGACGGGCGTGGCGGACGCGTGCAGGAACCAGGACCTGAAGGTGCTGAGCGGGGGCGGGGCATCGCAGGTCGCTTGTCACTGGGCGGTTGCGGAGGTGCCTGAAAGGGGCGCGGGGCTGTAGCAATGTGCGGCTCCGCGCGTGGGCGCGCCAAGCCCCCGCGCCCCCGCAGACGGCCCACGAGCGAACTAGGCAGCCTCTTCAGCCGCCACCAACTCCCTGCACTTCTGGACGTCTGCCCCCATCTGCTCCAGCAGCGCGTCCAGCGTGTCGAACTTCGCCTGCCCCCGCACGAACGCCAGGAAGTCGACCGCGACATGCAACCCGTACAGATCGAGCCCCACTCGGTCGATCGCGTACGCCTCCACCGTGCGCTCGGTGCCCTCGAACTGCGGGTTCGTGCCGACGGAGATCGCGGCCGGCATCGCCTCGCCCTGGGCGTGCAGCCAGCCGGCGTAGACACCGTCGGCGGGGATGGCGGTGTGCGGCAGGGTCTCGACGTTGGCGGTCGGGAAACCCAGTTCGCGGCCGCGCTGGGCACCCCGGACGACCACGCCCTCCACGCGGTGCGGGCGGCCCAGGATCTCGGCGGCGCCCTCGACGTCGCCCTCGGCGACCAGACGCCGGGTCAGCGTCGAGGAGAACGGCTCGCCGCCGCCCGCCTCGCCGGTCACGTACAGGTCGACGACCTCGACCTCGAAGTCGTAGGTCTTGCCCTGCGTGGCCAGGAACTCCACGTTGCCGGCGGCCTTGTGGCCGAAGCGGAAGTTGGGGCCCTCGACGACCGCCTTGGCGTGCAGCTTGTCCACGAGCACCTTGACGACGAAGTCGGCCGGGGACAGCTTCGAGAACTCGGTCGTGAAGGGCAGGATGAGCACCGCGTCCACGCCCAGGTCGGCCATGAGTTCGGCGCGGCGGTGGTGCGGGGCGAGCAGCGGCGGGTGGCTGCCCGGGCGGACGACCTCGCTGGGATGCGGGTCGAAGGTGACGACGACGGCGGGCACGCCCAGCTCCCGGGCGCGGTTCACGGCATGCCGGATGATCAGCTGGTGTCCGCGGTGGACTCCGTCGTAGGAGCCGATGGTGACGACGCTGCGCCCCCAGTCCTGGGGGATGTCCTCCAAGCCACGCCAGCGCTGCACTGTGCCTGCTCCTTGTCGAAAGCTCGTCGAACCCGTGTCCGTGGTTGTTCCTGGTTGCCTCGTACGCAGGTCTAAGGGTGCCATGCCGGGTGCCTGCGGCCCGCATCGGCTCCTCAGACGGGGACACTCACGCCCGCCAGGTTCTCGATCGTCCGGTGGGAGCTCGGCCCGACCAGCGCCGCCCACTCCTCGGGCGCGTCGGCCAGCCAGCCGGCCACCCGGGCGGCGAAGCCGGGCACGTGCCGGCCCAGGTCGACCAGGGCGCGGTCGAAGCGGCCGGCGCCCTCCGGGGTGCGCCCGAGGAGCAGTCCGATGCGGCGGACGAGGTCGCGCAGGTCGTCACCGCCGTTCCGGGCGGCGGCGTGCAGCAGCGCGTCGAGGACGTCGGTGTCGTGCTCGCGGGCCAGGAGCGCGTCGCGCAGCTCGCGGCGCAGCGGGCGGGAGGCGGGGATGCCGGGCGGGCTGAGGACCGCGGCGAGGGCGCACCGCAGTCGCACCGGGCCGCCCTCCAGCAGGCCGGTGACCAGCGGCAGGAGCGCGGCCCGGGCGGCGGGGCCCCGGTCGAGCCGCTGGTCCACGTACGCGGCCAGGTGCCCGGCGAGCTCCGGTCGCCGCTCCGCGGCCTGCACCAGCAGCGCGGCGACCCGCCGGGCCAGGCCGGGCGGGGTGGCGTCGGCGAGCGCCCGCAGCGCCTCCTCCGCGTCCGGCCGCTCCAGCCGCACCGCGAAGGCGCCGAGGACCGGCTCGGGGTGGGCCGGGAGGGCGGCGGCCGGTGCGTCCGGCGGGAGGTGCGGGTCGCCCGCCGCGAAGTGCTCCAGCGCCCTGGGGAGGTACCGGTCCCGGGTGTGCGGATCCTGGACGAGGAGGGCGAGTGCTGCGCCGTGCAGGGCGCTGTCGGCGGGGCGGGTGAGGACGGTGAGGGCCGCGTAGCGCAGGAGGGCGCGGTCGCCTCCGGTGCTCACGTGCGGCGCGACGCGCAGGCCGTGCGCCATCGCGGCCCTCCGTCGCGCCGGGCGCTCGTCGCGCGCCCACCGGTCGACGGCCCGGCACACCGCCGGGGGCTCCTCCTCGGCCAGCACGGCGAGCAGTTCGTCGGCCCTCCGGTGGGCGCGGTCGACGAGCACGTCCGCCAAGTCGTCCAGGGCCCTGTGCCGGTGGGTGTGCAGCAGCGCCTGCGCGGCCGTGGCCACGGTCGCGTGCGGGGTGGCGGGCAGCGGCTGCTCGTCGTCGAACCAGCGGGCCAGCAGCGGCTGTACGGCGGTGGGGTCGGCGGCCAGCAGGTGCGCGGCGGTGTCCAGGAACCGGGGACCGGCCTCGCACGGCGGGCCGTCGGCGTGCACCAGCCGCCTCAGCAGCGCGAAGCGCTCGCCCTCCGGCAGCCGTACGCCGGCCCAGAAGGCGGGCCCGACCTCGTCCGGCACACCCCTCCCCTGCCGCCGCCAGGCCACGATCCGGTCGGCGAGCAGCCGCAGCACCTCCGTGTAGGGCGTCGCCTCGGGTACGGCCGACAGGACCCCGGCGAGCAGCCGGGCCGCCCACCAGGACCGCGGACGGGCGTCCAGGGCATGCACCAGGTCCGCCAGCCGGGAGGCCAGTTGGCCGGTGCCGTGCTGGCGGGCGAGGAACAGCAGGGCCTGGACGACGGGCCCGATGCGGTGGTGCGGGACGGGGTCGGGCTGCGCGTCCTGCCGACGGTGGACGAGGGAGTGCAGGGCCTCGTCGAGGTCGAGGTGCATGCCCTGGAGCCAGTCGGCGAGCTCCTCGTGGGCGAAGCGGTAGCCGGCTCCGGCGGGCACGAGCAGGCCCTCGGCGAGGACGGCCGACGCCCAGCCGGTGCCGCCGCCGAGCCGCGCCGGTACCGGCCCCCACGGGAACACCGCCTCGAACGTCTCCCGGTCCAGATCCCCCAGCCCGGGTCCGAGACTGCGCCGGGCGGCCTCGTGCACCTGCCCGGCGACTTTGGCGGCCAGCCGGCGTACGGCCGTGCCGCTCAGGCCGTTGCCGGCGGCCAGCCGCTGGGCGATGCGCAGGGACATCAGGTCCAGGTAGGCCGCGAAGACGTCGTCGCGGTCGACGGTGGCACCGGGGCCGGTGAGGCTGTCGGGGCTGCCGGGGCTGCCGGGCTCGGCGGTTTCCGGGCCGTCGGAGACCCCAAAGGCCCCGGCGAGGGCGTCCCGGATCTCGGCGAGCAGTCGCAGGGCGAGGGGGTGCCGGGCGTCGGTGTCGACGAGGGCGCTCTCCGGGATGCCGTGGCGCCGGCGGGCCTCCCGGGCCTCGTCCTCGGTGAGATCGCCGAGGCGCACACACGCGGGCCCGTCCTCGGCGCCGGCCGGCCGGTGCAGGACCTCCTTCGGGAACCCCGTCCCCTCCCAGTACTCCGCCCGGCAGGCCACGACCATCCGAACGCCTGTCTCCCGCAGCCACCGCACCGTCCCGTCGGTCCAGTCGGCCAGGCGGCGGGCCAGCGCCGGGGGCATCTCCTCCGGGCCGTCGAGGAGCAACAGCAGGGGTCGGCCGAGGGCACCGGCGAGTCCGGCGAGGCGCTCGGGCGTGGTGTCGCCCAGGTCGGCGGGCAGGAGACGGGACCGGGACGCGGCCACGGCAGGAGTGGCCCGGGTCAGCGCCCGGTGTGCCGCGTCGGCCACCGAGGCGTCGTCGCCCCGCAGTTCGCAGCCGCGCAGCCACAGCGTGGGATGCCCGCTGCGGGCGCGGCGCGCGGCGAGCGCTGCGAGTTCCGTCGTACGGCCGCTGCCGGGCGCCCCGGCGAGGCCGAGCACGGCCGCCGGGCCGGTCGTGAAGGCGCTGAACTCGGCCACCACGGCGGCCCGTTCGACCGGCTCCGGGAGACCCGTGCCGCCGGGCGGGCCGTCCAGCCCCACGGCCGTGCCGGTCAGCTCCAGCACCCCGGCCAGGTTGAGGTCGGCGCCGTACGCGGGGACCGTCGCCGCGTTCTCGGCGAGCAGCTCGGCGAGCGGTCCCGCCGCGCCAGGGGCCCGGGGATGCAGTGGTACGGCGAATCCGACGTCGCTGTGGTCGGAGCTGAGCGCGGTGCCGAGGACCCCGACGACGGCGCCGGTCGCGGCGTCGAGCACCGGGCCGCCGGCCGCTCCCCCGCCCAGTCGCAGCGCGTCCCGCCCTGCCGTGCCGACCGCCAGCTCCAACGCGCCGTCGAGGCGGTGGCGGCGGTCCGTGGCCGTGTACGTCACGGCGGCCGAGCCCAGCACCCTGGCCTCACGCCAGCCGCCGGCGGCGATCCGCACATAGGCGCCTGTCCCGGGCCCGCCCCGCGCGGTGACGGGCAGCGGCGGCAGACCGAGGCCCTCGGTCCGTACGAGGGCCAGGCCGAGCGCGGGCAGCGGGGTCACCGCGTCCGCGGACACGACCCGGCGGCGGTCCCCGGCCCCGTACAGGACGAGCCGGGGCAGGCCGTCGACCGCCTCGTGGCTGGTGACGAGCGTGCCGTGGTGGTCGGCCAGGAAGCCGGTGCCCCGGGGGCGGCCGGCGAGGTCCTGGATGCGGACGAGGGCCGGGCCGGACGCCCCGCCGTCGGTTCCCTCGCTCGTCCGCTCCGTTGTTTCGGGGCGGTCCTGGGATCCTGCCGCGCTGTCCTGTGTCTCCCCGGACCGGTTCCGCGACGTCATCGTCGAGCCTCCCCGCCGTACACCCGTGCCCTTGCGTTCGACGGTAGGGGCGAGATGATCAGCGGGACAGATCGCTCTGCGGATGCGCCCCCTTCCGCTCCCCCGGTTCACTCCGAGCGCCTGCACGGACGGGTGAACGAAGTGGGGCGGCTGGATACACCCTAGGGGTGGGGGAACCGAGGGGGGACCGTGGAGCGGCGGCAGTGGAGGTACCCCGTGGTCGCCGCTCCACGGGCGGACGGTCCCCGTGTGCCGTCAGGCGAAGACGGCCAGGCTCCTGGCCTTGCCCCGCTGCTCCTCGACGAGGGCGAGGAAGCGGCCCTCCGGATCGAAGACGGCGACGGGCCCGGAGCCCGCGTACTCCTCGGGCATGTCCAGCCGCACGCCGTTGGTGAGCAGCCGGGCGCGCCGGGCGTCGACGTCCCAGCGCCGGAACGCGGCAGCGGCGGCCTCGGCAACCGGCATCACGGTCAGCTCCTGCTGGAGCTGGTCGAGGGTGCGGGCCGCGTCCAGCTTGTAGGGGCCCACGCGGGTGCGGCGCAGGGCGGTGAGATGCCCGCCGACACCGAGGTCGGCGCCCAGGTCACGGGCCAGCGCCCGGATGTACGTGCCGGAGGAGCAGACGACCGAGACGACCAGGTCGAGCACGGCCGTACCGTCCTCGGCGACGGCTTCCCGGACGTCGTGGACGCCGAAGGAGGAGACCGTGACTTGCCGGGCCGGGATGTCGAACTCCTCGCCCTCCCTGGCCCGCTTGTAGGACCGCACGCCGTTGATCTTGATGGCGCTGACCTTGGACGGCACCTGCATGATGGCGCCGGTCAGCTTGGCGACGCCGGCGTCGATGGCGTCGCGGGTGACCCCGGAGGCGTCCGTGGCCGAGGTGATCTCCCCCTCGGCGTCGTCGGTGAGGGTGTTCTGCCCGAGCCGGATCGTGCCCAGGTACTCCTTCTCGGTCAGCGCGAGGTGGCCGAGGAGCTTGGTGGCCTTCTCGACGCCGAGGACGAGGACGCCCGTCGCCATCGGGTCGAGGGTGCCGGCGTGCCCGACGCGTCGCGTCCTGGCGATGCCGCGCATCTTGGCGACGACGTCGTGGGAAGTGAAGCCCGACGGCTTGTCGACGATGACGAGGCCGTCGGGCGTGGTGTGCTTCTGGGTCATTCGGCGGTGTCGTCCGTCTCGTCGTCCTCGTCCGGCTTGCGGTACGGGTCGGCGTCGCCGGCGTAATTCGCGCCCGCGGACGCCTCCCGCACCTTCTCGTCGGACTGGCGCGCCTTGTCGAGGAGGTCCTCGATGTTCCGGGCGGTGTCCGGGAGGGCGTCCATGACGAAGGTCAGGGTCGGCGTGAACTTCACGCCGGCGGCCCGGCCGACCTCGGAGCGCAGGATGCCCTTGGCGCTCTCCAGGCCGGCCGCGGCCGCGTTCCGCTCCTCTTCGTCCCCGTACACCGTGTAGAAGACGGTCGCCTCCCGCAGATCGCCCGTGACCCGGGTGTCCGTGATGGTGACGTGGGTGCCGAGCCGCGGGTCCTTGATCCCGCGCAGCAGCTTCTGGGCCACCACTTCCCGGATGAGGTCCGCCAGCCTCTTGGCCCGCGCGTTGTCGGCCACTGGTCCGTCTCCCGTTCTTTCCTGTCTGGGTCGTTCTTGGGTCGTCAGTCGTCTTCGCCGTGGAAGCGCCGCCTGACGGACAGCAGCTCCACTTCGGGGCGGGCGGCGACCAGCCGTTCACACCGGTCGAGTACCTCGCTCAGGTGCCCCGCGTCGCCGGACACCAGCGCGAGGCCGATGACG
Source organism: Streptomyces sp. SID5464 (assembly GCF_009862985.1). Classification (NCBI taxonomy): domain Bacteria; kingdom Bacillati; phylum Actinomycetota; class Actinomycetes; order Kitasatosporales; family Streptomycetaceae; genus Streptomyces; species Streptomyces sp. SID5464. The sequence goes on from NZ_WWIQ01000071.1 coordinate 27,955, forward strand.
GCCCTGCGGTGGAGGTCCATGTGATCCACCTCGGCCGCGCTCACCGCGTACTTGCGCTGGAGCTCGGCGACGATGGGGCGGACGACGGAGCGCTTCTCCTTCAGCGACCGTACGTCGCCGAGGAGCAGGTCGAAGGACAGCGTCCCCACGTACATGTGTGTATCCGGATGACCCGCCGGTACGGGATCGATGGCCCTGCGGTCGGGGCAGGGACATCAAGAACGGTACCGCGTACCTGCCGGTGGCTCGACGGGGTTTTCCCTTGCCCACCCACCCGCCCGACACGGTTGGCCGATGAGGTACAGCTCCCGGGGCTCCGCCCCGGACCCCGGCGGGGACTGCGTCCCCTGCACCCCTTCAACGGCCAGCCGGCCGACGGGGCAGGAGCCCCGTCGGCCGGTCTGGGAACCGTGGGTCACACCCGCGGCTTCTCGCGCATCTCGTACGTCGCGATGACGTCGTCGACCTTGATGTCGTTGAAGTTGCCGAGGTTGATACCGCCCTCGAACCCTTCGCGGATCTCGGTGACGTCGTCCTTGAAGCGACGCAGGCCCTCGATGTTGAGGTTCTCCGCGACCACCTTGCCGTCGCGGATGAGGCGGGCCTTGGTGTTGCGCCTGACCTCGCCGGAGCGGATGAGAACACCCGCGATGTTGCCCAGCTTGGACGACTTGAAGACCTCGCGGATCTCCGCCGTACCGAGCTCGACCTCTTCGTACTCCGGCTTGAGCATGCCCTTGAGGGCCGCCTCGATCTCCTCGATCGCCTGGTAGATGACCGAGTAGTAGCGGACGTCCACGCCCTCGCGCTCGGCCATCTGCTGCGCACGCCCGGCGGCGCGCACGTTGAAGCCGATCACGATGGCGTCCGAGCCCATCGCCAGGTCGATGTCGGACTCCGTGACCGCACCGACGCCGCGGTGCAGGACGCGGATGTCGACCTCCTCGCCGACGTCCAGCTGGAGCAGGGAGGACTCGAGTGCCTCGACGGAACCAGAAGCGTCACCCTTGATGATCAGGTTCAGCTGCTGGACCTCGCCGGCCTTCAGCACCTTGTCCAGGTCCTCCAGCGACACACGACGCGTGCGCTTGGCGAAGGCCGCGTTGCGCTCGCGAGCGGCACGCTTCTCCGCGATCTGACGGGCCGTACGGTCCTCGTCGACCACCAGGAAGTTGTCGCCCGCACCCGGGACGTTGGTCAGGCCCAGGACCTGCACCGGCGTCGACGGACCCGCCTCGGTGACGAGGTTGCCGTTGTCGTCGTGCATCGCCCGGACTCGGCCGTACGCGTCGCCGACCACCATGGTGTCGCCGACCCGCAGCGTGCCGCGCTGGACGAGGACCGTCGACACGGCACCACGGCCGCGGTCGAGACGGGACTCGATCGCGATGCCCTGCGCGTCCTGGTTCGGGTTGGCCCGCAGGTCGAGCGAGGCGTCGGCCGTGAGGACCACGGCCTCCAGCAGGGAGTCGATGTGCAGACCCTGCTTGGCGGAGATGTCGACGAACATCGTGTCGCCGCCGTACTCCTCGGCCACCAGGCCGTACTCGGTCAGCTGACCGCGCACCTTGGTCGGGTCCGCGCCCTCGACGTCGATCTTGTTGACCGCGACGACGATCGGGACGTCGGCCGCCTTGGCGTGGTTGAGCGCCTCGACCGTCTGCGGCATGACGCCGTCGTTGGCCGCGACGACCAGGATCGCGATGTCCGTCGACCTCGCACCACGGGCACGCATGGCGGTGAACGCCTCGTGACCCGGGGTGTCGATGAAGGTGATCTTGCGCTCTTCGTCGTTGACCTCGGTCGCGACCTGGTAGGCACCGATGTGCTGGGTGATGCCGCCGGCCTCGCCCGCGATGACGTTCGTCTTGCGGATGGCGTCGAGGAGCCGGGTCTTACCGTGGTCGACGTGACCCATGACGGTGACGACCGGCGGGCGGACCATCAGGTCCTCCTCGTCGCCCTCGTCCTCGCCGAACTCGATGTCGAAGGACTCCAGGAGCTCGCGGTCCTCCTCCTCCGGGCTGACGATCTGAACCGTGTAGTTCATCTCGTCGGCGAGGAGCTGGAGCGTCTCGTCGGAGACGGACTGCGTGGCCGTGACCATCTCGCCGAGGTTCATCATGACCGCGACGAGCGACGCCGGGTTGGCGTTGATCTTCTCCGCGAAGTCGGTGAGCGAGGCACCGCGCGACAGGCGAACGGTCTCGCCGTTGCCGCGAGGCAGCATCACACCGCCGACCGACGGGGCCTGCATGGCCTCGTACTCCTGACGGCGCTGCCGCTTCGACTTGCGGCCACGACGCGCGGGACCGCCGGGACGGCCGAAGGCGCCCTGCGTGCCACCACGGCCACCGGGGCCGCCGGGACGACCGCCGAAGCCGGGACGGCCACCGCCGCCGCCACCCGGACGGCCTGCGAAACCGCCGCCACCGCCACCGGGACCGCCGGGACGGCCGGCGAAACCGCCGCCACCGCCACCGGGACGACCGGCGAAGCCGCCGCCGCCCGGACGACCGCCACCGCCACCGGGGCGACCGCCGCCGCCGGGACCGCGGCCGCCAGGACCGCCGCCACCGGGACGCGGGCCGGCAGCGGGACGCTGCGGCATCATGCCGGGGTTCGGACGCGGACCGGCGGAACCGCCGCCGGGACGCGGACCGCCGCCCTGCGGACGCGGCATCGAGCCCGGAGTCGGGCGGTTGCCGCCCGGAGCCTGCGGACGCGGACCGCCGCCCTGGGCGCCGGGCGCCTGCGGACGGGGACCGCCGCCGGGGCCGCCGGGGCCCGGACGGGAACCCTGCGGACGGGGCGCCTGCGGGCGCGCCATACCGGTGGAGCCACCCGAGGTGAAGGGGTTGTTACCCGGACGCGGACCGGCCGGACGGGAACCCTGACGCGGAGCCGGGGCACCGGGACGCGAGCCCTGACCGCCGGGACGCTGGCCCTGGCCGCCCTGGCCCTGGCCGGGACCGCCGGAAGGGCGACCGCCGGGCTTGGGGGCGCCGGGACGCGCGCCGGGCTTGGGGCCGGCCGGAGCGGACGGAGCCGCGGGCGGCGCCGTGAACTCGGGCGCGGCCGGGGCCGGACGCGGCGCGGGCTTGGGGCCCGGCGTCGGACGCGGGCCGGGGGACGGCGCCGGGGACGACGGGGCCGACGGCTGCTGGGCGGCCGGAGGCTTGGGCGCGGCCGGCGGCTTCGGGGCAGCCGGACGGGCCGCCTGCGCCGGAGAGGGCGCGCCGGGACGGGGGGCGGCCTTCTTGGGGGCCGCGGGCTTCGCGGCGGACTTGCCGTTGCCGCCGCCCTGCTGGAATGCGTCAGTCAGCTTGCGTACAACGGGCGCTTCGATGGTCGAAGACGCCGAACGGACGAATTCACCGAGCTCCTGGAGCTTGGCCATGACGACCTTGCTCTCGACACCGAACTCCTTGGCGAGTTCGTAGACCCGGACCTTAGCCACTTCGCTCCTTTGAGGTCCGGGTGAAGCCGGACCGTCGCTAGTTCATGGGCGTACTCATCGCGTACTCATCGAGTGCTCATCGCAATCTCGACCTGCTTTCGACTCGCGAGGTACCTACACCGCACGGGGTTCCGTGCGGCACGTCTTACCGTGTTGCCTGATCGGCAACTGTTGTCTGCTCGACGTACCGGCGCAACGCCTTTGTGTCGGGCGCTCCCGGGGCGCGCAGTGCCCTCGTGAACGCCCGGCGGCGAACCGCCTGGTCAAGACAGACCGGTGTGGGATGCACATACGCACCCCGGCCGGGCAGCGTACCGCGTGGATCAGGGGCGCATGCGCCGTCGATCAACACGATCCGCAACAGATCGGCCTTGGCCACCCGCTCCCGACACCCCACACAGGTGCGTTCAGGGCATGCTCGGGTGCGCGTCCGGCCAGACACCGTTAAGTCTACCTCCCCGTAGGCGCCTCACCCCTTTGGGGCAGGATTCGAACAGTTGCCGCGCCCGAACCTGTCGTGATCTGAACGACCCGCGGCTTGGATCTATTCCCCGGTCCGGTCCGCGGCCGGTTCCGTGTCCGGCCGGATGTCGATCCGCCAGCCGGTCAGCCGGGCCGCGAGGCGGGCGTTCTGCCCTTCCTTGCCGATGGCCAGGGACAGCTGGTAGTCGGGCACGGTCACCCGGGCCGACCGGGTCGCCATGTCCACGATCTCCACCTTGGAGACCCGGGCCGGGGACAGCGCGTTCGCCACCATCTCGGCCGGGTCCTCCGACCAGTCGACGATGTCGATCTTCTCGCCGTTCAGCTCGCCCATCACGTTGCGCACGCGGCCGCCCATGGGGCCGATGCAGGCGCCCTTGGCGTTCAGGCCGGACCGGGTGGACCGTACGGCGATCTTCGTGCGGTGACCGGCCTCACGGGCGATCGCAGAGATCTCCACGGACCCGTCGGCGATCTCCGGCACCTCCAGGGCGAAGAGCTTCTTCACCAGATTGGGATGCGTCCGGGACAGCGTCACGGACGGGCCGCGGACGCCCTTGGCCACCCGGACGACATAACTGCGCAGCCGCATGCCGTGCGGGTAGGTCTCGCCCGGCACCTGCTCCTGCACCGGCAGGATGGCCTCGAGCTTGCCGATGTCGACCAGCACGTTCTTCGGGTCGCGGCCCTGCTGGACCACACCGGTGACGATGTCGCCCTCGCGGCCGGCGTACTCACCGAGTGTCGCGTCGTCCTCGGCGTCGCGCAGGCGCTGCAGGATGACCTGCTTGGCCGTGGTGGCGGCGATCCGGCCGAAACCGGTGGGGGTGTCGTCGAACTCGCGGGGCTCCTGGCCCTCCTCGAGGTCGTCGGGGTCCTCCTTCGCCCACACGGTCACATGGCCGGTCTCCCGGTTGAGCTCCACGCGCGCGTGGCGGCGGCTTCCCTCGGTGCGGTGGTAGGCGATGAGGAGGGCCGATTCGATCGCCTCGACCAGCAGGTCGAAGGAGATCTCCTTCTCCCGAACCAAGCCCCGCAGGGCACTCATGTCGATGTCCACGGCTACGCCTCCTCTTCCTTCTTGTTGTCCTTGCGGCTGAACTCGACCTGGACACGCGCCCGGACGATGTCGTCGAAGGCGAGTCTGCGCGCGGTGGCCTTGCGGCCCTTCACCCCGGGCACCTCGGTGTCGATTCCCTCGTCGTCGACCTTGAGGATCCTGGCGACCAGCTCGCCGCCCTCGGCCAGCTGGAACTTCACCAGCCGGTCCGTGGCGCGGACGTAGTGCCGGTGCTGCGTGAGGAGGCGCTCCGCGCCCGGGGTGCCGACCTCGAGGGTGTACTCCCCGTCGCCCATCGCGTCCGTCTCGTCGAGCTTCGCCGAGAGCGCGCGGCTCACATCGGCGATCTGGTCCAGGTCGGCGCCCGTGTCCGAGTCGACGACGACGCGCAGCACACGCTTGCGTCCGACGGAGTCCACTTCGATCTCTTCGAGATCCAGGCCCTGGGATGTGACGAGCGGTTCCAGCAGTTCTCGCAGCCTCTCGCTCTGGGTGGTGCTCATCCGGGTGACTCCTCGGCCGCGTGTGCTGTTGTGGGATGGGTCGCGTGTCTGGTCAAAGGGTATCCGGTCGCGGGGTGTGTTGCCGTCCACCCGGTGACGAACGGTGCCGCTGAGTGGTCCGGGGCGGGGGCCCGGGTACCGTGATCACGGGCGTTCAGCCCTTTGGAGTCGCTTCTTTCCCGCACGAGCCCCGAGGACGTCTGACGTGCCGTTCCCCTCATCTCCGCGCACCCGCTACGGGCCGCGCAGAAGGACTCTGCTCGCCGTCGGCCCGACGGCCCTCGCCCTGGCGGGCTGCACCGCCGGGGGCGAGGGTCCGGATGTCCCGGAGGACGGCCCGTCGGCGGCCGAGCGCCGGGCACGCGCGCGGGCGGCGCGGGACAGCGAGGAGCTGGCGGAGCGGTACGCCGCGGTGATCGCCGCCCGCCCGGGGCTCGCGGAGCGGCTGCGGCCGCTGCGGGAGGCGGCCGTACGGCATGCGCAGGCCTTCGGAGGGGGCCCGGGCCGGCAGCCGTCCCGCTCTCCCTCCTCCCCTTCCGCTTCCGCCTCGGCCGCCACCGTGCCGGGCGACGACAAGGAGACTCTCGCCGCCCTCGCCTCCGCGGAGCGGGAGCTCGCCGACCGGCGGGCCAAGGCGCTGCTCGACGTGCCGGGCGAGCTGGCGCGGCTGCTGGCCTCGGTGGCGGCGGCCGGGGCGGCGCACGTGTATCTGCTGACGGAGGGTGGCGCGTGAGCGAGGCGAAGGACCGGGAGCTGCGGGCCCTCCAGGCGGCGCTGGCGGCCGAGCACGCGGCGGTGTACGGGTACGGCGTGGTCGGCGGGCGGATCGGCGACGGGCGGCGCGTCGACGCACGGATGGCGTACGACGCGCACCGGGCGCGCCGGGACGCGCTGGTACGCGAGGTGAAGGACCTGGGGGGCAGGCCCGTGGCGGCGGCCGCCGGGTACGCGCTGCCGTTCCCGGTGCCGGACGCGGCGGCGGCCGTGCGGCTCGCCGCCGAGCTGGAGGACCGGGTGGCCGGGGTGTACTCGGACCTGGTGCGCGCGGCGGGCGGTGCGCGGCGGGCCCTGGCCGCCGAGGCGCTGCGCGAGGCGGCGGTGCGGGCGGTGCGCTGGCGCGGCGAGAGCGTAGCCTTCCCTGGGCTCGCCGAGCGGGCCGGCACGGCCCCGCCCCTGGCGGCGCCGACCGCGTGACCCGCCCAGGGCACGCACCGCGGACAGCACGAAGGGAACGACTCGCGCATGGTTTTCGAACCGCCGAAGCGTCTGGTCAGGGCGCTCGGTGAGACGGCACCGGACGGTGACGACTGGCTGGAGAAGCTGCCCGAGGCGGCGCAGCAGGCCGTCGCGCTACGCGAGTTGACCGTGGAGCGGGTGCAGGTGCCCGGGGGGCGCAGCAGCCTGGTCGTGCTGGTGCGGACGGCCGACGGAACGCCCGCCGTGCTGAAGCTGGCGCCGGGCCGGGCTCGCCCTGAGGCGGAGCGGGCCGCGCTCGCGCACTGGGGCGGACGGGGTGCCGTACAGCTGCTCGACCCCCGTACCCCCGAGGGGGTGCTGCTGCTGGAGCGGCTGCATCCGGACGTGTCGGTGCGGTCGCTGCCGGAGGCGAAGGCGCTGCTGGAGGCGGCGGGGACGCTGCGGCGGCTGTGGGTCGAGCCGCCTGACGGCTTCCCCTTCGAGACCGTCGCCGAGCGCACCGGGCGGCAGGCCGAGGCGATGCGGGCCCGGGCGCAGGCGGATCCCGAGGTGGCCCCGCTGGTCGGCCTGGCGCTCGCCGCGCGCGAGGAGTTGCTGGCCGCGCCGCCCGAACACCGGTTGCTGCACGGCACGTTCCGGCAGAGCAAGGTGCTCTCCGCGGAGCGGATGCCGTGGCTGGCCGTGGGCCCCGACCCGGTGGTCGGCGAGTGCGCGTTCGATCTGGCGCGGCTGGTCCGCGACCGGGTGGAGGACCTGATCGCCCAGCCGTCCGGTGCGGCGACGACCCGGCGGCGGGTGAAGCGGCTGGCCGAGTCCCTGGACGTGGACCAGGAGCGGCTCCGCGGCTGGACGTTGTTCCGGGCCGTGGAGTCCGGTGTGCGGGCGGGACGCGTGGGACGGCCCCGGGACGCGGAGCTGCTGCTGGAGTTCGCGGGCTGGCTGTGAGCGCCCCGGGCGGCCGGGGCGCTCACGCCGCCACGGGCCCTACGCGGTGAGGCGGGCGACGGCCTCCTCGACCGTGAGCTCCTCGCGCTCGCCGGTGCGGCGGTCCTTCAGTTCCACCACGCCGTCGCCCGCGCGCCGCCCGGCCACCAGGATCTGCGGTACGCCGATCAGCTCGGAGTCGGTGAACTTGACGCCCGGGGAGACGCCGGGGCGGTCGTCGACCAGGACCCGGACACCGGCGGCGGCCAGCTTCTGGGAGATGTCGAGGGCCAGTTCGGTCTGGAGGGCCTTGCCGGCGGCGACCACGTGGACGTCGGCCGGGGCGACCTCCTTGGGCCAGCACAGGCCCTTGTCGTCGGCGCTCTGCTCGGCGAGGGCGGCGACCGCGCGGGAGACGCCGATGCCGTAGGAGCCCATGGTGACGCGGACCGGCTTGCCGTTCTGGCCGAGGACGTCGAGCTTGAGGGCGTCGGCGTACTTGCGGCCCAGCTGGAAGATGTGGCCGATCTCGATGGCCCGGTCGAGGACGAGGCCCGTGCCGCACTTCGGGCAGGGGTCGCCCTCCTGCACGACCACGACGTCGACGTAACGGTCGACCTCGAAGTCGCGGCCCGCGACGACGTTCTTCGTGTGCGTGCCGGCCTTGTTGGCACCGGTGATCCAGGCCGTGCCGGGGGCCACGCGCGGGTCTGCGATGTACGTGACCTTGTCCAGGCCCTGCGGTCCGACGTAGCCGCGGACCAGGTCGGGACGGGCCGCGAAGTCCGTCTCGGTGACCAGCTCGACGACGGCCGGGGCGAAGTGCGCCTCGACCTTGTCCAGGTCGACCTCACGGTCACCGGGGACACCGACGGCGACGATCTCGCCGTCGACCTTGACGAGGAGGTTCTTCAGCGTGGCCGAGGCCGGGACGCCGAGGGAGGCGGCGAGGGTCTCGATGGTCGGGGTGTCGGGGGTCGGGATGTCCTCGGCGGCCGGGACGTCCGTGGCGTCGACGGGCTTCAGCTCGTACGTGATCGCCTCGGTGTTGGCGGCGAAGTCGCAGTTCGGGCAGTCGGCGAAGGTGTCCTCGCCGGCCTCGGCCGGGGCGAGGAACTCCTCGGACTTGGAGCCGCCCATCGCGCCGGCGGTGGCGGCGCAGATGCGGTAGTCGAGGCCGAGGCGCGCGAAGATCTTCTGGTAGGCCTCGCGGTGCAGGGCGTACGACTTGGCGAGGCCCTCGTCCTCGGTGTCGAAGGAGTAGGAGTCCTTCATCAGGAACTCGCGGCCGCGCAGGATGCCGGCGCGGGGGCGGGCCTCGTCGCGGTACTTGTTCTGGATCTGGTAGAGGATGACCGGCAGGTCCTTGTAGGAGGACGCCTGGTCCTTCACCAGGAGGGTGAAGATCTCCTCGTGGGTGGGGCCGAGGAGGTAGTCGCCGCCCTTGCGGTCCTGGAGGCGGAACAGCTCCGGGCCGTACTCGTCCCAGCGGCCGGTGGCGTCGTAGGGCTCGCGCGGCAGGATGGCGGGGAGCAGGACCTCCTGGGCGCCGATGGCGTCCATCTCCTCGCGGACGATGCGCTCCACGTTGGCCAGGACCCGCTTGCCGAGCGGCAGCCAGCTCCAGATTCCGGCGGCGGTGCGGCGCACGTACCCGGCGCGGACGAGGAGCTTGTGGCTGAGGACCTCGGCGTCCGCCGGGTCGTCGCGCAACGTCTTCGCCATCAACTGGGACATGCGCTGGACCGGTACGTTCGCCATGGTTCTGCTCCTGCTGCTGGGGGTCCCCCCGCTCGGGCGAGGCCGAGAGTGGGGGAGGGTGATGGCAGGAGGTTATCCGGGGGGCACCGGGCGTTGGAAATCGGTTAGCGGTGGCGGAGCGGGAGCGGAGCGCCCATCACCGCGTACGGCTTCGGGGCGCTCGGGAAGAGGACCTGGCGGGCGAGGTCCCGGTAGCCGAGGGAGCGGTAGAGCGCGCGGGCGGGGCTCTCGGTGTCGATCGCGGAGAGGATCGAGCGGGGTTCGGCGGCGCCGTCGGTGATCGTGGTGATCAGGGAGCGCCCGATGCCCCGGTTCTGGTAGGCCGGGTGGACGTGCAGCTCGGTGATCACGAAGGCGTCGTCGAGCCAGTGGTCGTGGTGGTTCGCCCTGAGGTACGGCTCCACGACCGTGGACCACCAGTGGGCGCGGTCGTTGGGCATGCCGTAGACGAAGCCGACGAGGGTGCCGCCGGCTGTCGCGCCGAGGGCGCGGGCGCCCGGGTAGGTCATGTGGCGCAGGACGATCTGGCGGCGGACTGCGACTTCGTCGGGGCCCAGCCCGAATGCCACCGCTTGGACTTCCAGGGCCTCGTCGACGTGGCCGGAGAGGTCGAGGGGGCCGATCACCAGGTCCATGGCGGGGAGCCTACAGGGGGGTCTGCGTCGTCAGAACAGCACGCTCATGAAGGCGCCGACCTCTTGGAAGCCCACCCTCTGGTACGTCCTGCGGGCCGCCGTGTTGAAGTCGTTGACGTAGAGGCTGACGACCGGGGCGACGTCGGCCAGGGCGTAGCGCAGGACCGCTGCCATGCCGGGGGCCGCCAAGCCGGTCCCCCGGTACTCGGGGGCCACCCACACGCCCTGGATCTGGCAGGCGCGGTCGGTCGCGGCGCCGATCTCGGCCTTGAAGACGACCTTGCCGTCCGCGTCGAAGCGGGCGAAGGCCCGGCCGGATCCGACGAGTTCGGCGACACGGGCCTGGTAGAGGAGACCGCCGTCACCGGCCAGCGGGGAGACGCCGACCTCCTCGGTGAACATCGCCACGCACGCCGGCATGATCTTCTCCATCTCGTCCTTGCGGACGCGACGGACGTAGGGGTCCGGGGCGATGCCGTCCGGCAGGCGGTCGGTGACCATGAGCGGCTGGTGGCGGCGGACGTCGCGGGCCGGGCCCCAGTGGGGCTCCAGCAGCCGCCACAGGTCGGCGGTGGAGCCGGCCGGACCGACGATGGAGGAGCAGCGGCGGCCGGCCCGGCGGGCGCGGTCGGCGAAGGCGCGGACGGCGCGCGGGGTGGCGCAGATCGGGACGAGGTTGGCGCCCGCGTAGCACAGGGACGTCAGCATGCCGTCCTCGTACCAGCCCCACATCTCTCCGCCGAGCCGCCACGGGTCGAGGCCGGCGATCTGCACCCGGGACGTCACGAAGGCGTTCGCGACCGGCTCGCGGTCGAGTATGGCGAGCGCGGCGTCCAGGTCGCTCGGTTCGAGGACCCGTGAGGTGGTCTGCGTCAACACGTGCGGGGCCTCACACACTGGGGTCGGCTGATCCACGCACTGTACCTGGCGGAGCTGGGGAGTGCCGCCCGCGTGCGTGCAGTGACCAGCGGGACGCACGCGGGCCCGGTGTCATCGGCCGTCGGCTCCCGGTCCGAGGGCGGCGTACCAGTGACAGAGGACAGGGAGATGTCGCATTTGGGACCGGGAGGGCACGGTGAGAGGAAGCCGGGAGGGGCACAGTGGCCGCACCCGGTCCGCCCTCGCACCGGGGGGAGCAGCGCGGCCGGGAGCCGGCGTGCGGTCCTCCCGGCCGGATCGGTCGCCGGGCGGTCAGCCCGCTACCGCCACCGACGGCTCGCCGGAGGTGACGCCGTCCTTCTCCATCTGCTCGGCCAGCTTCATGGCCTCCTCGATGAGGGTTTCCACGATCTTGGACTCGGGGACGGTCTTGATGACCTCGCCCTTGACGAAGATCTGGCCCTTGCCGTTGCCGGAGGCGACGCCGAGGTCGGCCTCGCGGGCCTCGCCGGGGCCGTTGACGACGCAGCCCATGACGGCGACGCGGAGCGGAACCTCCATGCCGGTGAGGCCGGCCGTGACCTCTTCGGCCAGCTTGTAGACGTCGACCTGGGCGCGGCCGCAGGACGGGCAGGAGACGATCTCCAGGCCGCGCTCCTTGAGGCCCAGCGACTCCAGGATCTGGAGGCCGACCTTCACTTCCTCGGCCGGGGGCGCGCTCAGCGAGACGCGGATCG
>NZ_WWIQ01000071.1:39713-39940 GCF_009862985.1 Streptomyces sp. SID5464
GGATCGTGTCGCCGATGCCCTGGCTGAGCAGCGCGCCGAAGGCGACCGCCGACTTGATCGTGCCCTGGAAGGCGGGACCGGCCTCCGTGACGCCGAGGTGCAGCGGGTAGTCGCACTGCGCGGCGAGCTGCTTGTACGCCTCGATCATCACGACCGGGTCGTTGTGCTTGACGGAGATCTTGATGTCCCGGAAGTCGTGCTCCTCGAACAGGGACGCCTCCCACAGC
>NZ_WWIQ01000071.1:40113-47321 GCF_009862985.1 Streptomyces sp. SID5464
CCGGAAGTCGTGCTCCTCGAACAGGGACGCCTCCCACAGCGCGCTCTCCACGAGCGCCTCCGGGGTCGCCCTGCCGTACTTCCGGAGCAGCCGCCGGTCCAGCGACCCGGCGTTGACCCCGATCCGGATCGGGGTGCCGTGGTCCTTGGCGGCCTGCGCGATCTCCTTGACCCGGTCGTCGAACTGCTTGATGTTGCCGGGGTTGACGCGGACCGCCGCACAGCCCGCCTCGATGGCGGCGAACACGTACTTCGGCTGGAAGTGGATGTCCGCGATCACCGGGATCTGCGACTTGCGGGCGATGGTCGCCAGCGCGTCCGCGTCGTCCTGCGTGGGGCAGGCGACCCGGACGATCTGACAGCCGGACGCGGTGAGCTCGGCGATCTGCTGCAGCGTGGCGCCGATGTCGGACGTACGGGTCGTCGTCATCGACTGCACCGACACCGGGGCCCCGCCCCCGACCGCCACCGGACCGACCTGGATCCGGCGCGAGACGCGCCGCTCGGCGATCGGCCGGACCGGTACCTCGGGAACGCCCAGCGGGATGGCGCTCATGGCCTCACTCCCGGTTTCCGGAGACCGTCTCGCGCATGGCGCGCAGGGACTCCTTGAGCGATCCCATGGTGGCGAGGACGGCGGTGGGCTCGTAACCGCAGTGCGCCATGCAGTTGGCGCAGCGCGGGTCCTTGCCGCGGCCGTACTTGTCCCAGTCCGTGTCCTCGACCAGCTCCCGGTACGTCGGCACATAGCCGTCGCTCATCAGGTAGCAGGGGCGCTGCCAGCCGAACAGCGAGTAGTTCGGGATCGCCCACGCCGTGCACGGGAAGTCGACCTTGCCCTCCAGGAAGTCCAGGAAGAGCGGGGAGTGGTTGAGCCGCCAGCGCCGCCGGTTGCCGCCCGCGAAGGCCTTCTTGAACAGCTCGCGGGTCTGCTCCACGCCGAGGAAGTGCTCCTGGTCGGGGGCCTTCTCGTAGGCGTAGGCGGGCGAGATCATCATCTCGTCGACCTGGAGGTCGTCGTTGAGGAAGTTCAGCACCTCGATGATGGTCTGCGGGGTGTCGGTGTTGAAGAACGTCGAGTTGGTGGTCACCCGGAAGCCGCGCCGCTTGGCCTCCTTGATGGCCTCCACCGCCTCGTCGAACACGCCCTCCTTCGCCACCGACTCGTCGTGCCGCTCGCGCAGCCCGTCGATGTGCACCGCGAAGGCGAAATAGGGGGACGGCTTGAACTTGTCCATCTTCTTGCGCAGCAGCAGGGCATTGGTGCACAGGAAGACGTACTTCCGCCTGGCCACCAGCTGACGCACGATCTCGTCGATCTGGGGGTGCATCAGCGGCTCGCCACCGGCGATGGACACCATGGGAGCACCGGACTCCAGCACCGCCCCCACGGCCTGGGCGACCGGCATCCGCTGCTTGAGCACCCCGGCCGGGTGCTGGATCTTGCCGCACCCCTCGCACTTGAGGTTGCAGGCGTACAGCGGCTCCAGCTCGACGATGAGCGGGAACTTGTCCCGCCGGCGGAGCTTCTGTTCAGCCAAGTACGTAGCGACCTTGATGGACTGTCGGAGCGGCATGGCCATCTGGCTCACCTCCTGGGGAGCAGCAAGGAACGGTGCCATTCGAAGAAAGCGGGAAGGACGGAACGAAGGACACGGAAAGCCGATATTCCACCGCGCACCGTGCCGATCCGGACGAGTTCATGTTCTGGAGCGTCCACGACCACCCGGACGGCCGCAACCGGGCGCTCGCCCGTGCGCACGGCGCTCAGGAGCGTGGCCGCCGATTCCATGTCGGCCGCGATCGCGCCGGTCGCGAGCAGATCGGACCGCTCCTGACCGCGTACGACGTGGTCGGAGCCGGTGAGCGGCCCGGTGTGCACGGTCCGCCCGGGCACCGTGCGGACCAGCTCCTTGACCAGCAGGTCGGTCCCGACGCAGGCGGTCGTGGAGCGCGGGTCGCGGGTCTCCTCGGCGACGACCAGGTCACCGGGGTGCATGCCCGGCGCGAGCCCCGCGCAGAAGCCGGTGGCCAGGACGGCGGCGTCACGCAGGGCCGGGTGGGCGAGCATCCGGGTGACGGACCGCTCGGCCGCCGCCGGCCCCATACCGGTCCGCAGCACGGTGACCGGCCCGCCGGCGCCGCCACGGTCCCCCGCGCGCAGGGCGAACTGCTCGATGCCGAGCGCGCAGGCGATCAGCAGCGGGGCCGGGGCGGGCTGTGTGCTCATTCAGCTCCCTCGGCCCCGGCGAGCGGTTTCCCGGCCGCCCCGCTCGCCTGGTGCCGGTCGGCGAAGGGCTCGCCGTGCAGATACCGGCCGAGCGCGGTCAGCGGGAACACCTGCCGGTAGAGGTGGTAATTGATCGAGAAGTCCCACGGGAAGCCCGTCCCCGTGAAGTACGGCTCGTCCCAGGAACCGTCCTCCCGCTGGGTGGCGGCGAGCCACTCGATGCCGCGTTCGACGGCCTTGGAATCCCGCTCCCCCGCCGCGAGCAGGGCCATCAGGGCCCATGCCGTCTGGGAGGCGGTCGAGGCGCCCCTGCCGCTCCACTCGTTGACGTACTTGTAGGAGCGCAGGTCCTCGCCCCAGCCGCCGTCGTCGTTCTGCACCGACTCCAGCCAGGTCACGGCCCGGCGGATCGCCGGGTGCGCGGCGGGGATGCCCGCGGCGACAAGGGCGGGGACGACGGACCCGGTGCCGTAGACGTAGTTGACACCCCAGCGCCCGAACCACGAGCCGTCGGGCTCCTGTTCGGCCAGCAGCCATTCGATGCCGCGGCGGGTGCGCGGGTCGTGGGCGAGGCCCTCCACCGCGAGCATCTCGACGACGTGCGCGGTGACGTCGGCGGAGGGCGGGTCGATGACCTCGCCGAAGTCGCAGAACGGCAGCCGGTTCGGGAACGGGCTGGTGTTGTCGACGTCGAAGGCGGCCCACGCGCCGTTCTTCGACTGCATGCCGAGGGTCCAGCGCACGCCGCGCCCGACGGCCTTGTCCACCCGCACCGGGTCGTGGTGGGCGATCCGGCGCAGCGCGAGGATCACCTCGGCGGTGTCGTCGATGTCGGGGTAGTTGTCGTTGTGGAACTCGAACGCCCAGCCCCCGGGCGGCAGTCCGGGCCGCTGCACCGACCAGTCACCGGGCCGGACGATCTCCTCGCCCAGCATCCAGTCCGCGGCCTTCACCAACTGCGGGTGGTCGGCGGGCAGTCCGGCGTCCGCGAGCGCGATCGCGGCCAGGCAGGTGTCCCACACGGGCGACTGGCAGGCCTCGATCATCCGGGCCCCGTCCTCGCGCCACACGGCGAACCGGTCCAGCGAGGCGAGTCCCTCACGCATCACGGGATGCTGGAGGTCGTAGCCGAGCAGGTGCAGGGCGATGATCGAGTACACGGCCGGGGGCTGGATGCCGCCCCAGCAGCCGTCGTTCTCCTGCCGTTCGATGATCCAGCGGGCGGCACTGTTCATCGCGGCTCTGCGCAGCCGGCGCGGCGCGACCTTGCGCAGGGCGTGCAGGCCCTTGTCCATCCGCTGGAAGGCGCCGTCCCAACTGAACGCCGGGGCGAGGGGTTTGGCGGGGTTCGGGTCGGCCGGGTCGGTGTGCAGCTCGTCCAGCGGGAAGGGCGCGGGGCGTACCGGCCGCTTCGCGGAGACGATCGTCAGCGGGACGATGGTCTGCCGCGCCCAGCAGCCGAAGTCGTAGATGTTGAGCGGCACCCACTTCGGGAAGTAGATGAGCTCCGGGGGCAGTTCCGGCAGGTCCTCCCACTTCCACCAGCCGAACAGGGCGAGCCAGATGCGGGTGAAGACCCGGGCGGCGGCGATGCCGCCCTGCTCACGGATCCAGGCGGAGGCCTTCGCCATGTGCGGTGCGCCGGGCTCGTCGCCGGCCAGGCGCAGGGCGACGTAGGCCTCGATGGTGGCGGAGAGTTCGCCGGGGCCGCCGTAGAAGGTGGCCCAGGTGCCGTCCTCGCGCTGTTCGCCGCGGATGAAGAGCGCGGCGGCCTGAGTGGTCTTCTCGTCGCGGATGCCCAGGAACTGGCGGAGCATCAGGTCCTCGGCGTCCATCGTGACGTTGGTCTCGAGGTCGCCCTTCCACCAGCCCTGGGCGTCCTGGCGCGAGAGCAGGAAGTCCGTGGCGCGCTGCGCGGCGCGGGCGGCGGCTTCTGGTACCCCGGCCGCCGCGGGGGTGTCGGTGTCGGTTTCGCTGGCCGCGGCGGCTCGGGGTGGCAGGGCCCCGGTGCTTCCGTCGGTCGTCGCTGTCATGGCTTCCCCTTCGTGCAGTGGTGCAAGGTGTGCAGCTGCTGTGGGTCCGCCGTCGGCCGGTGCTCCGTGCTGTCTCGCGGCACCGGCCGGCGACTACGCGAGGGCTATTCGACCGATAGTGATCATCTCTTTCGTACGACGACGAAGTCCGCGAGTGCCGTGAACTGTTCCCGCACCCGGTCGGGCATGTCGACGGCGTCGAGGGCTTCGATGGCGATGGTGTGCTGACGGCGTGCCTCGTCGGCGGTCCACTCACGGCCGCCCGCCTCCTCGATGAGGGCGGCGCGGGCCGCGAACTCCTCCTCGGAGAAGTTCTCGAAGTCGCTGCTCTTGGCGTCGGCGGCGAGGATCTCGCCGAGCCGCTCGGAGGCGGGGCCGCCGGCCGCGAGCGCGGCCACGACGGGCAGCGACTTCTTGCGCTGGCGCAGGTCGCTCCAGGTCTGCTTGCCGGTGGCGACCGGGTCGCCCCAGATGCCGAGGAGGTCGTCGACGGCCTGGAAGGCGAGGCCCAGGTGGTAGCCGTACTTCTCCAGCGTGTCGGCGGTACGGTCGTCGGCGCCGCCGAGGACGGCACCGATGGAGCTGGCGCAGGCGAGCAGGGCGCCGGTCTTGTTGCCCTCCATCTCCAGGCACTCCTCGACGGTGACGCGGTCGCGGTGCTCGTAGGAGATGTCCTGGGCCTGACCGTCGATCAGTGCACGGGTGGCGGTGGTCAGGCGGCGGGTGGCGCGGCCCGCCTCGACGGTGCCGAGTTCGAGGAGCACCTCGTTGGCGAGGGCGAACAGGGCGTCGCCGACCAGGATGGCCTGGGCGGGGCCGTGCACCTTCCAGACCGTGTCGCGGTGGCGGCGCTGTTCGTCGCCGTCCATCAGGTCGTCGTGGAGGAGGGAGAAGTTGTGGACGAGTTCCACGGCGACGGCACCGGGGATGCCGGTCTCGGGGGCGGCCGACATGACCTCGGCGGACAGCACCGCGAGGGCGGGGCGCACGGCCTTGCCGCCGTCCCCCGCCGCGGGCCGGCCCTGGGCGTCGATCCATCCGAAGTGGTAGGCGGCAACAGTGTCCATGGGAGGTGCCAGGCGGTCGATGGCCGCCCGCAGTACCGGAGTGGCCAGGGTCCGGCCGCGCTCCAGGAGCGCGGTCACGTCCACCGCGGTCTCTCGAGCGGCCTTCGAGGCCGGGGGCACAGTGGGCACAGTCTCTCCTCTTGTTGCGGTACCGGGGGTGCGGGGGCCGCCTGCCGCGCCGTCCTGAGCGAGCGTCACGCCGCCTCCTCGAACTCGAAGAGGTGCTGCGGGCGGGGCCGGCCCAGGGCGCCCAGCACGGCGTCCGCCGCGCTCACACCACTGCGGACCGCACTCTCCATGGTCGCGGGCCACCCGGTGGCGGTCCACGCTCCGGCCAGGTACAGGCCGGATGCCTTGGTGCGGGCGCCGGGCCTGAGGCGCCCGACGCCGGGGGTGGGAGCGAACGTCGCGGTGCGCTCCCGGGTGACGAAGAAGTCCCTCACTCCGGCGCCGCGGGTCAGCGGCAGCAGCCGCTCCAGCTCCGGCAGGTACCGCCGGCGCAGCACGGCCACGGGTTCGTCGATCTCGCCCTGGGCCACCGACTGCGACAGGGCGAGGTACTGCCCCTCGCGCAGCCCTGATGCCTCGGTCCGGTCGAACACCCACTGCACCGGGGTGCCGAGGGCGGCGAAGAACGGCCGGGCCAGCACCTTGCGGTCGTACACCACGTGGACGTTGAGGATCGGCGCGGTGCCGATCTCCAGGAGCCGTTCCGGCGCGTCGAGGGCGCCCGGGGGCAGCAGGTCGTGCGCCTCGCGCTGCGGTACGGCGAGCACCACCGCGTCCGCCTGGAGCGTCTCGCCGGGAACCTGGACACTCCACCCCCCGTTCCCGTGGTGGGAGACGGAGGTGACGCGTGTACGGACCTCGGTACGGACGCCAGCGGAGTCGAGCGCCTTGCGGGCCAGCCGGTCGTGCAGGTCGCCGAGCGGAACCCGCGCCCAGCCGATGTCGGCCGCGCCCGGGTCGGACAGCAGACCGGTCTTGAACACCATCGCGGCGAGCCCCAGGGAGGCATCGCCCGCGACGGCGTTGAGGGTGGCGACCCCGACCAGGTCCCACAGGGCCTCGATGGCGCGCTCCGACTGGCCGTGCGCGGCGAGCCAGCTGCCGAAGTCCTGCGTGTCGAGGGCCGGATCGGCGAGGTCGAGCCCCTTGAGCGCGAGCGCGGCCCGGCCCACCTTGGCGCGGTCGGCGAGCGACAGGTGCGGATAGGTGGCGAGGCTGCGGCCCAGGTGCAGGGGCACGGGCAGCGCGTCGCGCCGCAGCCTGCCGAGCCGCCGCCCCGCGGGCCGTGCGGCGTCCAGGACGGGCACGTCGAGCCGGTCCTGGAGCGGGGCCAGCGCCGCGCCCTCGACGCGGTCGAGGAACCAGCGGTAGGCGGTGCAGCAGCGCAGGTACACATGCTGTCCGTTGTCGACGGTCAGCTCGCCGCGCTGGAAGGAGAAGGCCAGGCCGCCGAGTCTCGGCCTGCCCTCCAGCAGGGTGACGCGCACGCCGGCGTCGGCGAGCGCGAGCGCGGCGGTGATGCCGGCGAGCCCGCCGCCCACCACGACGGTGTGCCGCCCGTCGGCGATCGGTCCCTGGGACCCCGTGCCGTGGGTCATCGTGCACCCTCCCCTGCGCGGCGGCCGTCCTGCTCGAACCGTGCGCGACCGGCCGTCTCCGTCAGGGACGCCGCCCCACGCCGGAGAGTTGCCCGCAGCTTGTCTCCGACGGCTCGACCGGGAGGGACGTCGTGGCCGCACTCGGCCGGGGTCACCCGCACGGAACCGCCCGGCCCGGCCCCGACGACCGCGCCCCGCCCCCGGCGGCGGACCAGGGACAACACCGGTTCACTCACGTGGCAAGCCTGCCCAGCGCGGCGGCCGCGCTCGGG
>NZ_WWIQ01000071.1:47335-47589 GCF_009862985.1 Streptomyces sp. SID5464
GCCCCGCCCCCGGCGGCGGACCAGGGACAACACCGGTTCACTCACGTGGCGGGCCTGCCAAGCGCCGTGGCCGCGCTCGGGCCCGGCACCGACGACCGCGGCGTGCCTCCGTCGGTGGGCCACGGACAGCACCGGCTCGGCCTCATGACGAGCCTGCGGAGCGCCGTGGACGCGCTTGACCGCGGGAGTCACGCACGCGGGACCGCCCGGCCCGGCGCCCACGACCGCGCCCCGCCCCCGGCGGCGGACCAGGG
>NZ_WWIQ01000071.1:47715-137894 GCF_009862985.1 Streptomyces sp. SID5464
GGACAACACCGGTTCACTCACGTGGCAAGCCTGCCAAGCGCCGCAGCCACGCTCCGACGGGGTCACGCAGGCGGAAGCGCCCGGCCCGCCGCCAGCGACCACGCCGCACCCCCGGCGGCGGGCCAGGGACAACAGCGGCTCGGCCTCATGACGAGCCTGCGAAGCGCCGTGGACGCACTCAGCCGGGGTCACGCACGCGCGACCGCCCGGCCCGGCGCCCACGACCGCGCCACGGGGTCACGCAGGCGGAAGCGCCCGGTCCGGCGCCGGCGGCCGCGACGCGCTCTCGGCGGCGGACCGGGGGCAGCACCCGTTCGTTCTCGCGGCGGGCCCGCGGGGCGCGCGGCGTCGCGCTCTCCGGCGCTGTCTGGCGGTGCAGGACCGTACCCGCGCGGCGGGCGTGAGCCCGGTCGCCGGTGGTCTCCGCTGGGACCGGTCCGTTCGTCACGCACGCCTCCTGACGGCCCGTCGGGTCACATGGCGGGCGTCGAGGCCGGACAGCCCGCGCACGGCGACAAAGGCCTTCTCCCGGCCGGGCAGGGAGACGCGGCCGCGCAACACGGCCTCCGGGTCGCGCTCGATGCGGTCGAGGAGGCGGCGGTAGATGCCGGCCATGGCCGCGACACAGGCGCCGCTGCGCCGGTCGAGCATGGGGAGCAGCCGGTAGCCCTCGGCGAAAAGAGCGCGGGCCCGTCGCACTTCGAAGTGCACGAGGCCCGCGAAGTCGGAGCCCTCCGGTGGCCTTGGCCCGCTGAAGCCGGCCGAGCAGCCGAATTTGGCGAGGTCGTCGGCGGGCAGATAGGTGCGCCCGCCCACGGCGTCCTCGCGGACGTCCCTGAGGATGTTGGTGAGCTGGAGCGCGAGCCCCAGCGTGTCGGCATACTCCGGCGCACGCTCGACGCCGCGCGCCCCCGGCTCGGTGCCGAACACACCCAGCGAGAGCCGCCCGATGGCCCCCGCCACACAGCGGCAGTACACCTTCAGGTCGTCCCAGGTCTCGTAGGTCTCGCCGCGTACGTCCATCAGGACGCCGTCGATGAGCTCGTCCAGGCCGCCGAGCGGGATCGGGAAGTGCCCGGCGGCGTGCGTGAGGGCGACGGCGACCGGGTCGATGTCGTCCTCCGCCACCTCGCCCTCGCGGATCCGGGTCAGCAGGGACCGGGTCTCCTCCAGCCTGGCCACCTTGACGTCGTCGGCGAGCGCACCGTCACCGATGTCGTCGACCCGCCGCGAGAACGCGTACAGCGCCGACATCGCACGGCGCTGGGGCGTCGGCAGCAGCCGGATGCCGTAGGCGAAGTTACGGGCCTGCCGCCCGGTGACGGCCTCGCAGTAGCTGTAGGCGGCGAGTACCGGTGGGGACGCGTGTGGTTCCGACTCCACGGTCCGGATCACCCCTCTCCTCGCAGAGTCACGCCCACCTCACGCAGCAACCGGATCTTGCCGGGCTTGGGCGGGCCGGGAAGTACGTCGTAGTCGGCGGCGGCGATCGCGCGGACGGCCGCCCTTCCCCCCGCCACGAACCCTGCGAGCAGCAGCTTCAACCTGCCGTGGACGCTACCCACCAGGGAGGCGCCTTCATTCAGGAGATCCCGGGCCCTTTGCGCTTCGTACGCAATCAACGCACGGACCGACGCTCCGGCGGATTTCGTGGCGAGGTCCGCCTCTTCGACGTGAAAGCGCTTCATGTCGGCGGCGGGCAGGTAGATGCGGTCGCGCCCGAGGTCCTCGGCCACGTCCTGGAGGTGCTCGACGATCTGGAGAGCCGTACAGATCATGTCGGAGCGGCGGATCCGCTCGGGCGTCGAGGTGCCGGTGACGGCGAGGACGAGACGGCCGACGGGGTTGGCGGAGAGCTCGCAGTAGGCGAGGAGGTCGTCGTAGGTCTCGTACCGGCCGACCAGCTGGTCCTGGCGGTTCGCGGCGATCAGGCCGAGGAACGGCTCGGGGGTCAGGGAGCGGCGGCGCACGGTCGGCTGGAGACGGCGCAGCAGGGGGTGACGCGGGGTGGAGTCGAAGACCCTGCGCAGGTCGGCCTCGAAGGCGTCCAGCAGGACCAGCCGGTCCTCGGCCTCCTGCGGGGAGACACCGAGCAGGCGGGCATCGGCGCCGCCGGGGGCCAGGTCGCCGTCGCCGATGTCGTCGACCAGGCGGGCGAAGCCGTAGACGGCCATGAGGTCGGTGCGCCAGGCCCGGGGCAGGAAGAACGGGGCCACCGGGAAGTTCTCGCCCGCGGCCTTGGCGAGGGTGTCGCGCTCCGGGTCGAGGACGCGCGCCGTGCCGGTTCCCGTCACCGCCGGCTGCCCGGCGCGAGGACGGCACGTGCTGCGTGGAGCTGGGGAGTTTCCGTAGCCATCGCCGTCACATCTCCCGTTCTACACTGCCGACCCAATACACACTATTTCGGACACGCCGCCCAGCCGTCCGCACGGCGGTCCGGCGAGCGATGTCGCGCATTATCGCCCTGATTGCCGTGTTTCGGGACCGGTACAGCTTACGTTGTACAACGCATCGAGGTTCGCCAGGGTGTCCTGCACATCACGAGAACACACCGATTGGCCCCAAGATTCCTAAGAAGGGCCGGAGTTGACGCTTCTTTTGCAGACGCAGGGCCCCGCCGGAACAGTTCCGGCGGGGCCCTGGCCGGGCCGGGCTACTTGCCGGTGAACTTCTCGTACTCCTTGAGCACCTCGTCGGTCGGGCCGTCCATGCGCAGCTCGCCGCGCTCCAGCCACAGGACGCGGTTGCAGGTGTCGCGGATGGACTTGTTGTTGTGGCTGACCAGAAACACCGTGCCGGCTTCCTTGCGCAGCTCCCGGATGCGGTCCTCGGAGCGCTTCTGGAACTTGCGGTCACCGGTGGCCAGGGCTTCGTCGATCATCAGGACGTCGTGGTCCTTGGCCGCGGCGATGGAGAAGCGGAGACGGGCCGCCATGCCGGAGGAGTAGGTGCGCATGGGCAGGGTGATGAAGTCGCCCTTCTCGTTGATGCCGGAGAAGTCGACGATGTCCTGGTAGCGCTCCTTGATCTCCTCCCGGGACATGCCCATGGCGAGCCCGCCCAATATGACGTTCCGCTCACCGGTGAGGTCGTTCATGAGGGCCGCGTTGACGCCGAGCAGCGAGGGCTGGCCGTCGGTGTAGACCTTGCCCTGCTCGGCGGGGAGCAGACCGGCGATGGCACGCAGCAGGGTCGACTTGCCGGAGCCGTTGGAGCCGATCAGGCCGATGGCCTCACCGCGGTAGGCGACGAAGGAGACGCCGCGCACCGCGTGCACCTTGCGCACCCCGCGCTCCTCGCCGCGCTTGAGGATGCGGCTGAGGGCGGCGGTGGCGCTCCCCTTGCCGCTCTTGGCGCCGTTGACGCGGTAGACGATGTGCAGATCGTCCGCGATGACCGTGGGGACCCGCGCGTCCTGCTTCTGCTCAGCCACGGCCGTACCTCTCCTCCGCCTTCCAGAAGTACACGAAGCCCCCCAGGGCGAACAGCACGGCCCAGCCGCCCGCGGCCGCCCACACGTGGTCGGGGAGGTACTCGGAGCCGTAGTCGTCGATGAGGGCGAAGCGCATCAGGTCCATGTAGATCGCGGCCGGGTTCCACTGCAGGACGTTCGCCATCCAGGCCGGCTTGTCCGCGAGGAAGATCGGGATGGAGAACATCACCCCGGACGCGTACATCCAGGTCCGCATCACGAACGGCATCAGCTGCGCGAGGTCCGGGGTCTTGGCACCCGCCCGGGCCATGATCAGCGCGAGGCCGGTGTTGAAGCAGAACTGGAGGACGAGCACCGGCACGATCAGCACCCAGGACAGGTCCGGGTAATGACCGAAACCGACCGCGACGGCGAACAGCACGATCATCGAGAACAGCAGCTGCTGGAGCTGCTGCAGCGCGAAGGAGACCGGCAGTGAGGCGCGCGGGAAGTGCAGGGCGCGGACCAGGCCGAGGTTGCCGGAGATCGCGCGCACGCCCGCCATCACCGAGCTCTGCGTGAAGGTGAACACGAACACGCCCGTGACCAGGAACGGGATGTACACCTCGCGGGACATGCCCCGGTCGGCCTCCAGGAGCAGGCCGAAGATGAAGAAGTACACGGCCGCGTTCAGCAGCGGTGTGGCCACCTGCCACAGCTGGCCGAGCTTGGCCTGGCTGTACTGGGCGGTCAGCTTCGCGCGGGAGAAGGCGAGGATGAAGTGCCGCCGGTCCCAGAGCTGACGGACGTACTCGATGAGGGACGGCCGGGCGCCGCTCACGCTCAGCCCGTACTTGGCGGCGAGCTCGCTCGCCGTGAGTCCCTCGTCGGGCGCCACGGCCGCGCTCACCGCGACCGTGGCGTCGTGCGTTGTCTCACTCACTAGTGGAAACTTTCGTCTTCGAGATGCGCGGCCTGTCCGGGCCTGCATGAGCCGGGGGCCAGGGTACGGCCCGGGTGCTCCCGGATGCTCACGGGTACGAGCTTGTCAGATGACGGGGGGCCGGCCCAGCCGGGTCAGCCGCCACACCGTACGCCACTTCATGGGACGGCGGGGCCCGCACGGGGTGGTCCAGCCCTCGCGGAATCCGCCGAACCAGGCCCGCAGGGCGGAGCCGGAGGGACGGCGCAGGAGGGTGAGCAGCAGCCACACCCCGAGGTAGACGGGGACGATCAGCGCCGGGAGGTTGCGGCGGGCGAGCCAGACGCGGTTGCGGGCGACCATGCGGTGGTAGACCGCGTGCCGCGAGGGAGCGGTCGTCGGGTGGTACAGCACCATGTCGGACCGGTAGTCGATCATCCAGCCCGCGTCGAGGGCCCGCCATGCCAGGTCGGTTTCCTCGTGGGCGTAGAAGAACTCGTCCGGGAGTCCGCCGACGTCGGCGAAGACCCGGGTGCGGACGGCGTTGGCGCCGCCGAGGAAGGTGGTGACCCGGGAGGAGCGCATCGGGTCGGCGGCGCGCAGCCGGGGCACGTGGCGGCGCTGGGTGACGCCGGTGTCGGGGTCGGCTATGCGGAAGCTGATGATGCCGAGCTTCGGGTCGGCCTCGAAGGCCTTCCGGCACAGCTCGGCGGTGTCGTGCCCGGCCAGCAGGCCGTCGTCGTCGAGGAACAGCAGGATGTCGACGTCCCGGCCGGCCGGGCCGAAGGCCTCGATGCCGACGTTGCGGCCGCCGGGGATGCCGAGGTTCTCGGGCAGTTCGATCGTGCGGACGCCCTCGGGGACGTCCGGGACGGGCGAGCCGTTGCCGACGACGACCACCTCGACCGGGTCGCCGTCCTGCTTGGCGACCGAGTCGAGCAGGGCGCGCAGCTCGTCGGGGCGGTTGCCCATGGTGATGATGACGGCGCCGACCTTCATACCGCTCACTTCAGCCTGCTCGAAGCGAGGATGGACACGAGGTGCAGCAGGGTCTGGACCAGCGCGATGCCGGCCAGCACGGCCACGCCGAGCCGGGAGAAGAACAGGTCGCCGCGGACCTGGTCGACGATGGCCAGGAGCAGGATCAGCAAGGACGCCTCGATGCCGAGGATGAGGCGGTGGAACTTGAGCGCGGCGGCGGCCTTGCGGGCCAGCGCCATGCCGGAGGAGCGCATCTCGGCGGCGGCCTCCTTGACCGGCGGCTTCCCGGCCTGGTGCCGTGCGACGCCGACGAGGTCGGTCTCGGCCTTGATCAGGATGGCGCCGAGGGCGGCCAGGGTGCCGAGGAAGGCCCACAGCCAGTCGATACGGCCGCTGCCCCACAGGTCGGCGGCGCGCAGGCCGAAACCGACGAGCACCGCGGCGTCGGTGAGGTAGGCGCCGACGCGGTCCAGGTAGACGCCGTTGAGTGAGTACTGCTTCTTCCAGCGCGCGATCTCGCCGTCGACGCAGTCCAGCAGGAGGTACATCTGGACCATGACGACGCCGAGCACGGCGCCCGGGATCCCCGGCACGAGGAGTGCCGGGGCCGCGAGCACACCGAAGACGGTCATCAGGTACGTGAGCTGGTTGGGCGTGACCCGGGTGTTGACCAGGTAACGGTCGACCCGCAGGGACACCTCACGCATGTAGAGGCGTCCCATCCAGTGCTCACCGCTGCGCCGGTCCTTCACCCCCGCGGGGTGAACGACGGGGCGTAGTTCAGCTACCGATGGCCTTGACATAGTCGGTGTAGGTGTCCTTGATCTGTTCGGTGTTCAGGTCGAGGTGTTCGAGGATGGTGTAACGGCCGGGCCGGGTCTCCGGGGCGAACTCGACGGCCTTGACGAACTCGTCCGTCGTGAAGCCGATCTCGTCCGGCAGCACGGGCAGCCCGTGCCGGCGCAGCACCTCGGCCATGTACGCCGACTCCTCGTGCGCCCCGCGCAGCCACATCGCGAAGGCCGCGCCGAGACCGCATTGCTCGCCGTGGGCGGCGGCCCGCTTCGGGTAGAGCAGGTCGAAGGCGTGGTTGATCTCGTGGCACGCCCCGGAGGACGGCCGCGAGTCGCCCGACACGGACATCGCGATGCCGCTGAGGACCAGCGCCTCGGCGAGCACCTGGAGGAAGCCGTTGTCCCCGATGCCGCCCGGGTGCCGCAGGACGGCCTCGCCGGCCTGCCGGGCCATGGCCGCGGCGAGTCCGTCGATCCGCTCGCCCTTGACGCGGTTGGCGAGCTCCCAGTCGGCGATCGCCGAGATGTTGGAGACGGCGTCGCCGATGCCGGCGCGGACGAAACGGACCGGGGCCTCGCGGATGACGTCCAGGTCGATGACGACCGCGATCGGGTTCGGCACGCCGTAGGAGCCGCGGCCCGCGTCGTTGTCGAGGGTGGCGACCGGGGAGCACAGGCCGTCGTGCGCGAGGTTCGTCGGCACGGCGACCAGGGGCAGGCCCACGCGGGCCGCGGCGAACTTGGCGCAGTCGATGATCTTGCCGCCGCCGAGGCCGACGACCGCGTCGTAGTGGCCGGCCTTTATGTCGCTCGCCAGCCGGACCGCGTCGTCGAGGGTGCCGCCGCCGACCTCGTACCAGGTGGCGCCGGGCATGCTCGGCGAGATGCGCTCGCGCAGCTTCGCGCCGGAGCCACCGCTGACGGCGACGGCGAGGCGGCCGGAGTGCGAGATGCGCTCGTCGGCGAGGACGCACGCCAGGTCGTCGAGGGCACCCGGGCGGATGTCCACGACCAGCGGCGAGGGGATGAGCCGGGTCAGTACTGGCATGCGATCTCCCGTCCACGGGCGAGATCGTCATGGTTGTCGATCTCCACCCACTTGACGTCGCCGATCGGCGCCACGTCGATACGGAAGCCGCGGTTCACCAGCTCCTGGTAGCCGTGCTCGTAGAACTGCTGGGGGTCGGTCTCCCACACGGTCTTGAGCGCGTCGGCCAGTTCGGGGGCCGCGTCGCCCTCGATGAGGGTGACGCCGATGTACTCGCCGGTGGCCTCGGCGGGGTCCATCAGCTTGGTGATCTTCGTCATGCCCTTCTCGGGGTCGACGACGACCTTCATCTCCTCGTCGGCCAGGTCCTTCACCGTGTCCAGGGCGAGGATGATCTTCTTGCCGTCGCCGCGGGCGGCGAGCAGCGTCTTCTCGACGGAGACCGGGTGGACGGTGTCGCCGTTGGCGAGGATCACACCGTCCTTGAGGGCGTCACGACCGCACCACAGGGAGTAGGCGTTGTTCCACTCCTCGGCCTTGTCGTTGTCGATGAGGGTGAGCTTGAGGCCGTACTTCGCCTCCAGCGCTTCCTTGCGCTCGTACACGGCTTCCTTGCGGTAGCCGACGATGATCGCGGCCTCGGTCAGGCCGACCTCGGCGAAGTTGGCGAGGGTCAGGTCGAGAACCGTCGGTTCGCCCTCTATGCCCGCGGGCCCCACCGGCACCAGCGCCTTGGGAAGGCTGTCGGTGTAGGGGCGCAGACGCCGTCCGGCGCCGGCCGCCAGCACGAGGCCGATCATGCGGGTTCTCCTTCATCGTGTACGGCGGGCGCCCCTGCGGACACCCAGAAGCGGATGCTCTCGACGAGCACCACCAGGGCCACGGCCACGGCGAGCACCATGAGCGCGACCTTGAACTGCGAGGCGGTGAGCAGCGCGGCGAGGACGGTGACGAGCAGCGTCCGTCCTTCGTGCCCCCCGATGGAACGCACCAGCCATGCCGGGGGCGCTCCGGCGTTGCCGCGGATGCGGTACACCGTGTCGTAGTGATGGTAGGCGACCGCGGACACCAGCCCGAAAGCCGCAGGAAGGGCTCCGTTCACGTCCGCTCGGGCCGCCAGGACCAGGACGGTGCCGTACTCGGCGGCGCGGAGGAACGGCGGGACCAGCCAGTCGAGGGCGCCCTTGAGGGGGCGGGCGACGGCCAGGCCCGAGGTCAGGGCGTACGCGAGAGCGGCGACGACCGGCCAGGGCCCGCCGAAGCCGGTGAGCGCGGCCACGGCGACGACGGTGGCACCGCCGAGGAGGGCGACGGCGGGGGCCGTGAAGCCCGGCAGCCCGCGGGCGGGGGTCTTGAGCGCCTGCGCCAAGCCCTGGGCGAGCGGGCCGCTGTCCGCGAGGTCGGCGAGCGCCCCGGCCGCCCGGTCGGTCCGCTTTGCCTTGCGGGTCAGTGAGCGCAGCACGCGGCCCGCCGTGGTGTACGTCGCCGCGAAGGCGCAGCCGATGAGCAGCGCGTAGAAGGTGATACGGGGAGTGGTGACCGCGGTGAGCACCGCGATCATGGCCCAGCGCTCGCCGATCGGCAGGACGATCATGCGGCGCACCCAGACCGTCCAGCCGACGCTGTCGAGCTTGTCGGAGAGGGCGGCGGTGGGGCTGGTGTTGGCGGTGGCGTCGTGGTTGGCCTCGTTGAAGGAGAAGTCCACGACGTGCCGGCAGGTCTGCAGGACCATGGCGCCGAGGGCGAGGGCCCAGACGTCGTCTCCGCCTCGGGCGGCTCCGAGGGCGAGACCGGCGTAGTAGGCGTACTCCTTGGCCCGGTCGAAGGTGGCGTCCAGCCAGGCGCCGAGCGTGGAGTACTGGAGGGAGTAGCGGGCGAGCTGGCCGTCGGTGCAGTCCAGCACGAAGGACGCGATCAGCAGGACGCCGGCCGCGACGAAGCCGCCGCGGGTGCCGGTGGCCGCGCAGGCGGCCGCTATGAGGGCGGTGAGCAGCGAGGCGGTGGTGACCTGGTTCGGGGTCAGGCCGCGGCGGGCGCACCAGCGGGCGATGTAGCGGGAGTACGGGCTGATGCAGTAGGTGGTGAAGAAGCCGTCGCGGGACTTCACGGCCGACTTCAGGCGTACCGCCTCTTCGTCGACGTTCGTCACCGCTTGCCGTGCCTCGTTGCGGGCCTGCGGGTCGGCGGGGACGGCGGCGACGAGGCTGCCCAGCTCGGGGCGGTGCACGTCGGCGCCGTCGGCGTCCAGGGCGGTGAGGATGCGGTCGGCGAGGCTGTCGACGAGGGTGGTGCCACCGCCCGCGGAGTTCTCGCGGGCCATCGCCCGGGTCAGGGCCTGGCGGCCGGCCGGCTGGGCCGTGACGGCGCCGGGGATCGCCGCGAGCGGGAAGCGGGGGTCGGTGAGGCCGAGGCGCAGCGCGTGCACGTGCCCCACGAACCGGGCGTCGACCAGGGCGACCCGCTCCTCGCCCGGCACCCCGGCGAGCAGGGTCTCGGCCTCGGCGGCGTCGGCCGCGACCCGCACGTCGAAGCCGAGGGACCGCAGATCGCCCTCGATCGACGATCCGGGGACCGGCTGACCGGTGAGGATGGCGGTCGACAACCGAATTCACTCCCTGGGTACCGACGCGTCCGCGCCAGTGCTGTACATGGTGGGGGCGCCCGCGCCGGAAGCTCCCGGGTGGCATGTCGGCAGAGGCTATCGGATGCCGGGAGGGCCGCGTTCACCGCCTGTTCGGCAGATCGATCGACGTGGTTCGCACAGGCCTTTGCCGCGATCATCATCATCGATCCGGGGCCCGCCCCACAAACCGCGCCCCCCAGACCGGACATCGAGGACATCGGGCGGGGTCCGGCCACGGCCGCATAGGGTGGGCGACCATGACTTGGCTGATCACCGGCGGGGCCGGCTACATCGGGGCCCACGTGGCCAGGGCCATGACCGGGGCCGGGGAGCGCGTCCTCGCCCTGGACGACCTCTCAGCCGGGGTGCCCGCGCGGCTCCCGGCGGACGTACCGCTCGTCGAGGGCTCGTCGCTCGACGGTGACCTGCTGAAACGGGTGTTCGCCGAGCACGGCGTGACGGGTGTGGTGCATCTCGCGGCGCGCAAGCAGGTCGCCGAGTCGGTCGCGCAGCCGACGCGGTACTACCGGGAGAACCTCGGAGGTCTGGTGACCCTCCTGGACGCGGTCGCCGAGGCCGGGATCGAGCGTTTCGTGTTCTCGTCGTCGGCGGCGGTGTACGGCGACCCGGGTGTGGACCTCATCACGGAGGACACGCCCTGCGCGCCGGTGAACCCGTACGGCGAGACCAAGCTCGCCGGGGAGTGGCTGGTGCGGGCGGCGGGCCGGGCGCACGGGATCTCCACCGTATGTCTGCGCTATTTCAACGTCGCGGGCGCGGCCGCGCCCGAACTGGCCGACACGGGCGTCTTCAACATCGTCCCGATGGTCTTCGACCGGCTGACGCGTGACGAGGCGCCGAGGATCTTCGGTGACGACCACCCGACCCCGGACGGCACCTGCATCCGTGACTACATTCACGTCGCCGATCTGGCCGAGGCGCATCTCGCGGCGGCCCGGCGGCTCGCCGGCGGGGGCGCCACGGGCGATCTGACCGTCAACATCGGCCGGGGCGAGGGCGTCTCGGTGCGCGAACTCATCACGGTCATCGGCGAGGTCACCGGCGACCGCCGGCCACCGCTCGTCGAGGGCCGCCGCCCCGGGGACGCCCCGCGGGCGGTCGCCTCTGCGGCCCGGGCGGCCCGGGAACTGGGATGGACCGCACGGCGCGGGGTGCGTGAGATGGCCGAGTCGGCCTGGCGGGGCTGGCTCCTGCACCACGGCTCCTGACCCGCTGAGGGTGCCTTGACCTGCGCATCGTTTCCGCAGGTCAGGGCACATGACAACGGTGTTCAGTGCCGCGTTGCGCATACCCCCTCCCCGTAGTTCACTGGGGTGCCCGAGCACGATCGGACCGACAATCGGACGAACACCGGAGGGCGACTTTCATGGGGGCTGGGCACGATCACGGGCACGCGCACGGCGCACCGTCCGGCGGTACGGCGACCTCGGCGTACCGCGGCAGGCTGCGGGTCGCGCTGGCGATCACGCTCGGCATCGTGGTCGTGCAGATCGTCGGCGGGCTGCTCGCCGACTCGCTCGCGCTCGTCGCGGACTCGGCGCACATGGCGACGGACGCGGTGGGCCTGGGCATGGCGCTGCTCGCGATCCACTTCGCGAACCGCCCGCCCAGCGACCAGGCGACCTTCGGCTACGCCCGCGCCGAGATACTCGCCGCCCTGGCCAACTGTCTGCTGCTGCTCGGGGTCGGCGGGTACGTCCTGTACGAGTCGGTCCAGCGCTTCGTCACTCCGGCGGACACCGAGGGCCACCTCGCTGTCGTGTTCGGTGTCATCGGCCTGGTCGCGAACATGGTGTCGTTGGCCCTGCTGATGCGCGGCCAGAAGGAGAGCCTGAACGTGCGCGGCGCCTTCCTGGAGGTGGCGGCGGACGCCCTGGGTTCGGTCACGGTGATCGTCTCGGCCCTGGTGATCATGCTGACCGGCTGGCAGGCAGCCGACCCGATCGCCTCGCTCGTCATCGCGCTGATGATCGTGCCGCGGACGGTGAAGCTGCTGCGCGAGACTCTGAACGTCCTGCTGGAGGCGGCGCCCAAGGGCGTCGACATGGCTCAGGTGCGGGCCCACATCCTGGCGACCGACGGGGTGGAGGACGTCCACGACCTGCACGCCTGGACCATCACCTCCGGCATGCCGGTGCTGTCGGCGCACGTGGTCGTCAGCTCGGACGTGCTGAGCGCGATAGGCCACGAGAAGATGCTCCACGAGCTCCAGGACTGTCTCGGCGGCCACTTCGACGTGGAGCACTGCACCTTCCAGCTGGAGCCGGGCGGGCACGCGGAGCACGAGGCGCACCTCTGTCACTGACGCGCCCGCTTCTGAGGCCTCCGGGGCGGATGGCATCGATGGCGCTGGTGGGGCGCGTTCGGCTGGGCGTGCGCCGGGGAACGCGGCCCTCCGGCGCGCGCCCGCGCCCTTGGCTCTCACCGCACAGGCGGGGACGATTTTCGGCCCACCGGGCCGGGCACGATCCCCTACTGGGTCCCTCTTCCGGTGCCCGAGCGGCGCCGTCCGCGCTCCGCGCCACCGCGCAGGACATGCGGGCACGTCGCGAAGTGCCGGGAGTGCCGGATTCGTACGGCAGACTTGGGGCGCGAAGACCGATGTGAAGGATG
Source organism: Streptomyces sp. SID5464 (assembly GCF_009862985.1). Lineage (NCBI taxonomy): Bacteria > Bacillati > Actinomycetota > Actinomycetes > Kitasatosporales > Streptomycetaceae > Streptomyces > Streptomyces sp. SID5464. Next base: position 60,070 of record NZ_WWIQ01000071.1, read on the forward strand.
GGTATGCCGATCACACCTGCCACCGCGACGCACAACCCGTCGAACGGCACCGCAGACGCGATTTTGCTGGAACTGGTCGACGAGGACGGCGTGACGATCGGCACCGCGGAGAAGCTCGCCGCCCATCAGCCACCCGGGCAGCTGCACCGCGCGTTCTCCGTGTTCCTCTTCGACGAGTACGGCCGGCTGCTGCTCCAGCAGCGGGCGCTGGGCAAGTACCACTCCCCCGGCGTGTGGTCGAACACCTGCTGCGGCCACCCCTACCCCGGTGAGGCGCCCTTCGCGGCGGCGGCGCGGCGGACCTTCGAGGAGCTCGGCGCCTCCCCGTCCCTGCTGGCCGAGGCGGGCACGGTCCGCTACAACCACCCGGACCCGGAGTCCGGTCTGGTGGAGCAGGAGTACAACCACCTCTTCGTCGGGATGGTGCAGGCCGTGCTGCGGCCGGATCCGGAGGAGGTGGCGTCGACGGCGTTCGTGACCCCGCCCGAGCTGGCGGAGCGGCACGCCAAGGACACCTTCTCGTCCTGGTTCATGACCGTCCTGGACGCGGCCCGGCCGGCGATCAGGGAGCTGACCGGCACGTCGGCCGGCTGGTGACGACGGCCCTGAGGACCGGGCCTACGGGAAGCGCGCGGGTTTGAGCGGCAGGGTGACCCAGATCACCTTGCCGCCGCTCGCGGTGTAGTCGACCTCGCACACACCGCCCGCCTCCCGGGCGATCTCGCGCACCAGCAGCAGTCCGCGACCGCCGGTCCGGCCGTGGTCGGTCTCCAGTGCGGTCGGCCGGTACGGGTGGTTGTCCTCCACGGACACGCGCAGCCACTCGGCACCGACGGCCAGCTCGACGGCGATGGTCGGGGAGAGCACCGCCGCGTGCTTCACGGCGTTCGTCACCAGCTCCGAGACGATCAGCAGCAGCCCCTGGGCCAGGTCGTCGGAGACCGGCACCCCCTGACGCAGCAGCAGATCCCGTACGGCGTGCCGCGCCTGCGGCACCGAGGCGTCGACCGCCGGTGCGGTGAACCGCCAGACCCCTTCGTACGGCAGCGGATCCTCGGGCCCGGGCCCGAGGGGCGCCGCACCGCCCTCTGGACGTGGGCCGAACCCACGCCCGTCGTTGTCCATCGTCCGGTCGCCACCCTCGCGCTCGATTGTCGCCACACCTCGAGTGTTGGTAACGATGCGTTCCCCACCCCGGGGCTGAACAGAAGTCAGCAACTATCGAGCACTTATGACCGTTGGCGTATGACACGGTCAGTTGTGGGACTGGTCCTGTCCCTGTTGTACCGTCTCGGCGAACTATTCGGGTTGTACGGGTTTGACATCCGGATAGCATCCGGCGCATGGAGCCGCAGTTGCTGTACAGCGTGACCGACTCGGTCGCGACGGTCGTCATACGTCATCCCGAGAAGCGCAACGCCATGACGGCCGCCATGTGGCGCTCCCTGCCGCCGCTGCTGGAGCGGCTCGCGGGCGATCCGGCCGTGCGGGCGCTGGTGCTCACCGGCGAGGGCGGGACGTTCTGCGCCGGGGCCGACATCTCGACGCTGCGGGGCTCGCCGGAGGAGGCGCAGCGGCTGGCCGTGGCGGCCGAGGAGGCGCTCGCCGCGTTCCCCAAGCCGACGCTGGCGGCGGTGCGCGGGCATTGTGTGGGCGGCGGATCACAGTTGGCGGCGGCCTGCGATCTGCGGTTCGCCGAGGAGGGGGCGCTGTTCGGGGTGACGCCGGCGAAGCTCGGCATCGTGTATCCGGCGTCCTCGACCAGGCGGCTGGTGTCCCTGGTCGGGCCGGCCACCGCCAAGTACCTGCTGTTCTCCGGCGAACTGATCGACGCGGAGCGGGCGCTGCGCACCGGGCTGGCCGACGAGGTGCTGCCCGAGGGCGAACTGGGCAAGCGGGTCGCCGAGTTCACCCGGATCCTGGTGTCCCGTTCGCAGTTGACACAGGCCGCGGCCAAGGAGTTCGCGAACGGGCGCACGGACCGCGACGCCCACTGGGCCGCGCGGGCACGCGAGAGCGGCGACACCGCGGAGGGTGTCGCCGCGTTCCTGGAGCGCAGGCAGCCGCGGTTCGACTGGAGCGTGCCGAGGGGGTGTCCGTAAAGTCCCGTCGTCCGCCCGGAGGGCGTGCCGGGCGTCGCGGGGCAGGCGGGACTTTGCGGACATTCCCTACGTCAGGATGAGGCCGCGTGCCATCGGAGCAGTTCGGCCACGTACGCGGGGGCCTTCTCGGGTGATCCGGCGTCGTAGGGCGGCTGGCAGGGGCACGTCGGGCACGAGGGTCAGCCCGCTGGTGGTCCGTACGGGCGCGCCGTCCAGGCACGTCGTGCGGATCCGGTACGCGCCCGGAGTGCGGCCGCGATGACGAGTGCCCCACCCTTCCTGCCATGAGGCGCGCGGGCCTAGAGGGCATACCAAGCGGTTGGTAACCTGCCGGACATGACGACTGCCGCCCTTGAGCCGCGCGCCGGCCGACGCTGCCACAACGTGCTCAACTCCCTGCACTCCACGCACTACTTCTCGCCGGATCTGGGCCGGGAACTGGGTGCCGCCGGGGTCACCGACCCGCGGGCCGTGAACTTCGCCGTGCGCGCCGCCGCCCTCGGGCCGGTCGGGGCCGGAGCGGTGGCCGCGGCCTTCTACAACTACAAGTACGAGCTCGTGGCCCGGCACGTGCCGGCGGTGTGGGAGACCGCGACGCCCGGCCAGGTGCTGGCCGCACGCGCGCGTGCCGTCGACGCGACGCTGCGCCGCCTGCTGGGCGACGAGGCCCTGGCGTCCTCCGAGATGGCCGAGGCCGCCCGGCTCGCGCTGCGCGCCGCCGAGGCCTGTTCGCGCGGGGCGCGGCCGCTGTACGCCGCCCATGCCGACCTGCCCGTCCCCGAGGAGCCGCACCTCGCGTACTGGCATGCGGCGACCCTGCTGCGCGAGCACCGGGGCGACGGGCACCTGGCCGTGCTGATGTCCGCGGGGCTGGACGGGCTGGAGGCCATGGTGACCCACACGGCGACGGGCAAGGGCATGACACCGAAGTGGGTCCTCAGCACCCGGGGCTGGAGCCGGGAGGACTGGGACGCGGCCACGGGCCGGCTGCGGGAGCGCGGGCTGCTGGACGCGGCCGGCGAGCTCACTGAGCGGGGTGTCGCCCTGCGCGAGGAGATAGAGCAGGAGACGGACCGCCTGGACCGGGCCCCGTACGAGCACCTGGGGCCGGAGGGGGTGGCCCGGCTGACCGAGCTGGGGGCGGCGTTCACGCGGGCGGCGCTCACGGCCGGGGCGTATCCGGCGGATCTGCTCGGCAAGCGCTGACCGTGCTCGGGGAAGCGCGCTGCCGGGCCCCGGGAAACGGCCGTCCGTCCCGGTCGCACGCCGGGCCGCGCCCATGTGTTCGGCCGTGACGCATGGTGAGGCTTTGGTGAGGTACCCGGTCTTCCCCGGCCGCCGCGGTCGGGAGAGGAGAAAGGGGAATTACGTGTTCCGTGCCATTGCAGACGTGCTGCGCCAGATCGGCGGTGCCATCGCCACCGTCGTCACGCTGCCCTTCCGGGCCCTGGCCCGTCTCTTCGGCGGCGCTTCGTCCTCCACCCGCAGCCGCAGGGTCTGAGCCGCGGGGTCCGACGAGACCGTCCCGACCTGCCGGGTGCCGCCCTGACCCCCGAATGTCGGTGTCACCTGCCACAATTGCCGCGCAACCTCAGTGGAGAAGGCGGTACGGGATCGTGACGACACCCGGGTCCCTCGAAGTAGGGTCCATCGAAGGCAGGATCGCCGAGGAACTCGGCGTACGGGAGCGGCAGGTCAGGGCTGCCGTGGAGCTGCTCGACAGCGGTTCTACGGTGCCCTTCATCGCCCGCTACCGCAAGGAAGCGACCGAGATGCTCGACGATGCGCAGCTGCGCACCGTCGAGGAGCGGCTGCGCTATCTGCGGGAGCTGGAGGAGCGGCGGACGGCGATCCTGGAGTCGGTGCGCGAGCAGGGCAAGCTCACCGAAGAGCTTCAAGCACGGATCCGGGGCGCGGAGACCAAGGCGCGCCTGGAGGACATCTACCTCCCCTACAAGCCCAAGCGGCGCACCAAGGCGCAGATCGCGCGCGAGGCCGGTCTCGAGCCGCTGGCGGAGGGGCTGCTCGGCGATCCGTCCGTCGAGCCCCTCGCCGCGGCCGCCGCGTTCGTCGACGCCGACAAGGGCGTGGCCGATCCGCAGGCGGCCCTCGACGGCGCCCGGGCGATCCTCACCGAGCGGTTCTCGGAGGACGCCGACCTGATCGGCGAGCTGCGCGAGCGCATGTGGGTGCGCGGGCGGCTGGCCGCCAAGGTGCGGGAGGGCAAGGAGGAGGCGGGCGCGAAGTTCGCCGACTACTTCGACTTCGCCGAGCCGTTCACGGAGCTCCCCTCGCACCGCATCCTGGCGATGCTGCGCGGCGAGAAGGAGGAGGTCCTCGACCTCGTCCTGGAGCCCGAGGAGCCCACGGACGGCCCGTCGTCGTACGAGGGGATCGTCGCCCACCGCTTCGGGATCGCCGACCGGGGCCGCCCCGGCGACAAGTGGCTGGCGGACACGGTCCGCTGGGCCTGGCGCACCCGCATCCTCGTCCACCTCGGCATCGACCTGCGGCTGCGGCTGCGCACGGCCGCCGAGGACGAGGCGGTGCGGGTCTTCGCGGCGAACCTGCGCGACCTGCTGCTCGCCGCCCCGGCGGGCACGCGCGCGACGCTCGGCCTGGACCCCGGTTTCCGTACGGGCGTGAAGGTCGCCGTGGTCGACGCGACCGGCAAGGTCGTCGCCACGGACGTCATCCACCCCCACGTCCCGGCCAACCGGTGGGACGAGGCCATCGCCAAGCTGGCCCGGCTCGCCAAGGAGCACGCGGTCGAGCTGGTCGCCATCGGCAACGGCACGGCGTCCCGCGAGACCGACAAGCTCGCCGGGGAACTGATCGCCAGGCACCCGGAGCTGAATCTCACGAAGGTGATGGTGTCCGAGGCCGGCGCGTCCGTGTACTCGGCGTCCGCCTTCGCCTCCCAGGAGCTGCCCGACATGGACGTGTCGCTGCGCGGTGCCGTGTCGATCGCCCGCCGCCTCCAGGACCCGCTGGCCGAGCTGGTGAAGATCGACCCGAAGTCGATCGGTGTCGGCCAGTACCAGCACGACCTGTCCGAGGTGAAGCTGTCGCGTTCGCTGGACGCGGTGGTGGAGGACTGTGTGAACGGCGTGGGCGTGGACGTCAACACGGCGTCGGCGCCGCTGCTCGCCCGGGTCTCCGGCATCACCTCCGGGCTCGCCGAGAACATCGTGGCGCACCGGGACGCGAACGGGCCGTTCAAGTCCCGCAGCGAGCTGAAGAAGGTGGCGCGCCTCGGCCCGAAGGCGTACGAGCAGTGCGCGGGCTTCCTGCGGATCCGCGGCGGTGACGACCCGCTGGACGCGTCCAGTGTGCACCCGGAGGCGTACCCGGTGGTCCGGCGCATGGTGAAGACCACCGGGCAGGAGGTCGCCGGCCTCATCGGCAACACGGCGGTGCTGCGTTCGCTGAAGCCGCAGGAGTTCGTGGACGAGACGTTCGGTCTGCCGACCGTCACCGACATCCTCAAAGAGCTGGAGAAGCCCGGCCGCGACCCGCGTCCGGCGTTCAAGACGGCCGCCTTCAAGGAGGGCGTGGAGAAGATCTCCGACCTGTCGGCCGGGATGGTCCTGGAGGGCGTCGTGACGAACGTCGCCGCGTTCGGCGCGTTCGTGGACGTCGGGGTCCATCAGGACGGCCTGGTGCACGTGTCCGCGATGTCGAAGACGTTCGTCAAGGACCCGCGCGACGTGGTGAAGCCCGGGGACATCGTCAAGGTGAAGGTCCTCGACGTCGACATTCCGCGCAAGCGGATCTCGCTGACGCTGCGCCTGGACGACGAGGCCGCACCCCAGGGCCAGGGCGACGGCTCCGGCGAGCGCCGGCGCGGCGGGCGTCCGCCGCAGCAGCGGCAGGGCGGGGGCGCCGCGCGCCGTGGCGGTGGCGCCGGTTCGCGCCAGGCGGCTGCGCCGGCCAACAGCGCGATGGCGGATGCGCTGCGTCGCGCGGGCCTGGTCGATCCCAAGAACGGCAGGCGTTGACGGTTCGGCTCCGGGGAGCTGCGGGTCCGTCGTGGCTGGTCGCGCAGTTCCCCGCGCCCCTGACAGGGACACCTTGCTACCTGTCGGACATAGAGTGAGCGGTATGTCTGCTACGCGCACTATCACCTGGTCCGTGTCCGCGAGCCGAGGGTTCGAGACCGCCTGGGTCCAGCTCGCAGGCGGCGTGCTGCGGGCACACGGCCGGGCCGTCGGGACCGATCCGGAGCCGTACTGGGTCACGTACGAACTCGACACCACCGAGGGCGTCGTGACCCGCCGGCTGCGGGTGACGACCGAGTCCGCCGAGGGCAGCCGCACGCTCGATCTGCGGCACGACGGCGGCGGCGGATGGACCGCGAACGGCGAGCGGCTGCCGGACGTCGACGGCGCCCTCGACTGCGACCTGGGGCTGTGCCCGCTCACCAACACCATGCCGGTGCTCCGGCACGGGCTGCATCAGGCGCCCGGCGAACGGGAGTTCCTGATGGCCTGGGTGTCGGTGCCGGACCTGGCGGTGCGGCCGTCCCGGCAGACCTACACGCATCTCGGCCCCGGGCGGGTCCGGTTCGCCTCCGGCGACTTCCGCAGCGATCTGGAGTTCGACGAGGAGGGGTACGTCGTGGAGTACCCCTCGCTGGCCACTCGGCTGACGGCCCGTTAGCGCTCGGTCACCTTGCCGTCCGCCACCTCCAGGCGGCGTGTGACGCGTACGGCGTCGAGCATGCGGCGGTCGTGGGTGACCAGCAGGAGGGTTCCCGCGTAGGAGTCGAGGGCCGACTCCAACTGCTCGATGGCCGGCAGGTCGAGGTGGTTGGTCGGCTCGTCGAGGACCAGGAGGTTGACGCCCCGGCCCTGGAGCAGCGCCAGGGCGGCTCTGGTGCGCTCGCCCGGGGAGAGTGTCGCCGCGGGACGCAGGACGTGGTCCGACTTGAGGCCGAACTTGGCCAGGAGGGTGCGGACCTCGGCCGGTTCGGTGTCCGGGACGGCCGCGCGGAAGGCGTCGATCAGGGGCTCCCGGCCGTGGAACAGCTTGCGGGCCTGGTCGACCTCGCCGAGCAGGACGCCCGAGCCGAGAGCCGCGTGCCCGGCGTCGAGCGGGACACGGCCGAGCAGGGCGGCGAGCAGGGTGGACTTGCCGGCGCCGTTCGCGCCCGTCACCGCCACCCGGTCCGCCCAGTCGATCTGGAGGGACACCGGGCCGAGGACGAAACCGCCGCGGCGCACCTCGGCATCCCGCAGGGTCGCGACGACGGCGCCCGAGCGCGGGGCCGATGCGATCTCCATGCGCAGTTCCCACTCCTTGCGGGGCTCCTCGACGACGTCCAGCCGCTCGATCATGCGCTGGGTCTGCCGGGCCTTCGCGGCCTGCTTCTCGCTGGCCTCGCTGCGGAACTTGCGGCCGATCTTGTCGTTGTCGTTGCCCGCCTTGCGACGCGCGTTCTTCACGCCCTTGTCCATCCAGGAGCGCTGCATCTGCGCGCGGTCCTGGAGGGCCGCCTTCTTGTCGGCGTACTCCTCGAACTCGTCGCGGGCATGCCTGCGCGCGACCTCCCGCTCCTCCAGGTAGGCCTCGTAGCCACCGCCGTAGAGGTTGATCTGCCGCTGGGCGAGGTCGAGTTCGAGGACCTTGGTGACGGTGCGGGTGAGGAACTCGCGGTCGTGGCTGACGACCACCGTCCCGGCGCGCAGGCCGCTCACGAAGCGTTCGAGGCGCTCCAGGCCGTCCAGGTCGAGGTCGTTGGTGGGCTCGTCGAGGAGGAAGACGTCGTAGCGGGACAGGAGCAGGGAGGCGAGGCCGGCGCGTGCGGCCTGGCCGCCGGACAGGGACGTCATCAGCTGGTCCAGGCCGACCGCGAGGCCCAGGGAGTCGGCGACTTCCTCGGCGCGTTCGTCGAGGTCGGCGCCGCCGAGTCCGAGCCAGCGCTCCAGGCTCGTGGCATAGGCGTCGTCGGCGCCGGGCGCCCCGTCGACCAGGGCCCGGGTCGCCTCGTCCATGAGCCGCTGGGCCTCGGCGACGCCGGTGCGGCGGGCCAGGAACGCCCGTACGGTCTCGCCGGGGCGGCGGTCCGGCTCCTGGGGCAGGTGGCCGACGGTGGCGGTCGGCGGCGACAGGCGCAGCCCGCCCTGCTCGGGGGCGGTGAGTCCGGCGAGCATCCTGAGCAGGGTGGACTTGCCGGCGCCGTTGGCTCCGACCAGGCCGATCACGTCGCCGGGCGCGACGACGAGGTCGAGTCCGGCGAAGAGGGAGCGGTCGCCGTGGCCGGCGGCGAGGTTCTTGGCGACGAGGGTGGCAGTCATCAGGCCGCCGATCCTAATGGCCGTCGCGGGCGGTCCGCGTACCGGTTTCCCGTGCCGGTTCTCAGCGGGGTACGGCCGCCACCAGCACGCTCGTGGAGGTGCGCGCCACCAGGAAGGACTGCCCCTTCACCGCCTTGGTGTCGAGGGCGATGCGGTGGCGGCCCGGTTCCAGGACGCCGTCGAAGATCTCGTGGGTGTGGGTGCGGGAGAGCCGGTCGAGGCGGTACGCGGTGAGGGTGACCCGGCAGGCGGAGGTGACCTCGATGCCGGCCTCGCCGCCGGTGGCGGTCAGGCCGGTGAGGCGGCGCTGCTCCGACGGGCTGCGGTCCAGGGCGTGTTCGATCTGGGCGACGAGGAGGGGGACGATCGGGGCGAGGCCGTCGACGCAGGCGACGGGGACCTGGGCGCGTTCGAAGGCGCGGCGGACGGCGGCACGTTCCCGCTCGCCGGTTCCGTGGCCGAAGGCGACGGCGCCGTAGCCGCGCAGTTCGTCGGCGGGCACGCCGTCGGCGTCGTGGGCGATGTCGGCGCCCACGCCGATGGTGCGTAACGCCGCGGCGAGCTTGGCCAGGACGGCGACGCGGGCGCCGATCAGCAGGACGCGGCGGCGGCTGTCCGGGACGGAGTCGTTCAGCAGGGCGCTGAGCGCCGCGCCGTACTCGGCGCCGCGGAAGCGGAACGGGCCGATGCCGTGGTAGCCGTTGAGCTCCAGGTCGGCGTGTTCGTCGGTCTGCCAGGCGAAGTCCCGCCAGACGAAGTCCTCGCCGTCCCGCTGGATCACCGCGGTGACGGCGCCGCAGGCCAGGTCCTCGCACTCGGGGCAGCCGTAGACGACGTACCGGCCGCCGGGCAGCGGTGCCGGGCTCTCCAGCAGCAGGCTGCGGACCTGCGCGGTGAAGATCGCGGGTGGTACGTCGGAGGCGAGCGGGGAGACCGCGTCGAGGTCGGAGAGCCGGAACAGCAGCGGGCGTCCGTCGACGATGAAGTCCACGAAGTCCCGGTGGACCTGGTAACCACCGTCTGTGAGGACTCCGCCGGCCCGCATCGCGGGTGCCAGGCCGAAGGTCGTGTACTGGGCGCACATACGGTGAGTATCCCCACACCACGCGTGATGTGAGCACGGCATGGCACATTCCGCTACGGTCCGGGCATGGCTGGTGAGCGCAGTGACGAGATCGTGGTGGTCGGTGGCGGGGTGGTCGGGCTGACGACCGCGGTGGTTCTCGCCGAGCGGGGGCGGCGGGTGCGGGTGTGGACGCGGGACCGCGTGGAGGCGACCACCTCAGCGGTCGCGGGGGCGTTGTGGTGGCCGTACCGGATCGAGCCGCTCGCGCTGGCGCGGGTGTGGGCGCTGCGGTCGCTGGAGGTGTACGAGGAGCTGGCCTCGGGGTCCGGATCGAGCGGCGTACGCCTGGTCGAAGGGGTACTGGGCGAGACGCGCCTCGACGAGGTCGACGGGTGGCTGGCGGAGCGGGTGCCGGGACTGCGGGCGTCGACGCCCGAGGAGTACGCGGGGACGGGGATCCTGGCGCGGTTGCCGCTCATCGACATGCCGGTTCATCTGCCGTGGCTGCGGGAGCGGTTGGTGGCGGCGGGCGGTGTGGTCGAGGCCCGTGCGGTGTCCGGGTTCGCGGAGGCCGACGCGCCGGTCGTGATCAACTGCACGGGGCTCGCCGCGCGGGAGCTGGTGCCCGATCCGTCCGTGCGGCCCGTGCGCGGGCAGTTGGTCGTCGTGGAGAACCCGGGGATCGACACCTGGCTGGCCTCCACCGACGCGGCCGGGGAGCACGCGTACCTGTTCCCGCAGCCGGGCGGGCTCGTCCTCGGCGGTACGGCCGAGGAGGACGCGTGGTCGCTGGAACCCGACCCCGCGACGGCCGAGGCGATCATCCGCCGCTGCGCGGCGCTGCGGCCGGAGATCGCCGGGGCGCGCGTACTGGCACACCGGGTGGGACTGCGCCCCACCCGCTCCGCCGTCCGCCTGGAGCGCGACACCCTGCCGGACGGCCGCCTCCTGATCCACAACTACGGCCACGGCGGCGCGGGTGTGACGGTGGCGTGGGGGTGCGCGGAGGAGGCGGCCCGGCTGGTGGGCTGAGGAGGCCGGACTGAGAGCGCCCCCCTCCGACTCCGACGCCCCCGGCCGTTTCGTCGGCCGAGGGCGTCGAGGTCATGGGCCCGGCCGGCGGCAGCCGGGGCGGTCGGGTCAGTGTTTGCCGATGGGGTCGCCCTCGACGTCCGGGCCGCGGCCCGGGCCGACGCGGAACTCGAACTCGCCGTCGTACTTCTTGTGGCCTTCGATGACGGCCTGTTCCACCGCCTCGGAGCCCATCTGTTCGCGCACCATCACCGGGTCGCGGCGCAGGTCGCGCATGAGCGCCACGCACATGAAGGTCATCACGACGACGAAGGGGGCCGCCGCGAGGATCGTGAGGTTCTGCAGGCCCGTCAGCGCGTCGCCCTGGCCACTGCCGACCAGCAGCATGATCGCGGCCACCGCACCGGTGACGACGCCCCAGAACACCACGACCAGACGGCCCGGTTCGAGCGCGCCCTTCTGCGACAGGGTGCCCATGACGATAGACGCCGCGTCGGCGCCCGACACGAAGAAGATGCCGACGAGGATCATCACGAGCAGGCTCGTGGCGGTGGCGATGGGGAACTGCTGGAGCACGTCGAAGAGCTGACCCTCCGGGGTCGCCTCCTTGCCGAGCTTGCCCTGCTCCTGCATCTTCATCGCCGAGCCGCCGAAGACCGCGAACCAGATCAGGCTGACCGTGCTGGGCACGAGGATGACACCGCCGACGAACTGCCGGATCGTGCGGCCCCGGCTGATGCGGGCGATGAACATGCCCACGAACGGCGTCCAGGAGATCCACCACGCCCAGTAGAAGACGGTCCAGCTGCCCAGCCAGTCCGCGACACCCTCCCCGCCGCTGGCCTCCGTACGGCCGGCCAGCTGGGGCAGGTCGCCGAGGTAGGCGAACACGGACGTGGGCAGCAGGTCGAGGACGATGATGGTCGGACCCGCCACGAACACGAACAGGGCGAGCACCAGCGCCAGCACCATGTTCGTGTTGGACAGCCACTGGATGCCTCGCTCCACGCCCGAGACCGCGGACGCGACGAAGGCCAGGGTCAGCACCGCGATGATCGTGACGAGCAACCCGGTACTCACCTTGTCCATCCAGTCCAGCTCCTGCACACCGGAGCCGATCTGCAGCGCGCCGAGCCCCAGGGACGCGGCGGAACCGAAGACGGTCGCGACGATCGCGAGGATGTCGATGACACGGCCGACGGCGCCGTTCGCGTGCTTCTTGCCGATCAACGGCGTGAACACCGCGCTGATGGTCTGGCGGCGCCGCCTGCGGAAGGTGCTGTAGGCGATGGCGAGGCCCACCACGGCGTAGATCGCCCACGGGTGGAGCGTCCAGTGGAACAGGGTGGTGGCCATGGCCGTCTCCATGCGCTCACCGGAGTCGGCCGGGTCGGTGCCCGGCGGGGCCGTCGAGTAGTGCGACAACGGCTCGCTCACGCCGTAGAACATCAGGCCGATGCCCATGCCGGCGCTGAACATCATCGCGACCCAGGACACCGTGCGGAACTCGGGCTCCTCGCCCTCGGCCCCGAGGTGGATACGGCCGTAGCGGCTGGCCGCGAGCCACAGGGCGAACACGACGAAGGCGGAGGCCGCGAGCATGAACGCCCATCCGCCGTTGTGCATCAGCCCGCTGAGCATGCTGGTGGAGACGTCTTCGAGCGAGTCGGTCGCCGCCGCTCCCCAGACCACGAAGGCGAGGGTGAGCACGGCCGTGACCCCGAAGACAATACGGTCGGTTCCAGGACGTTCCTGACCGGGGAGGCCCGCTTCCGAACCCGGAAGCGCGGCCCCCTCTTGGTGGTCGCTCTCACTTGGTCGGTCGTGCGTCACAAGCGGCACCTTTCATCGGGACGTAGGGGGAACGTAAGTCCTCCGTAACGCCCCTACCACGTGTGGCGCAATTTCACCCCCCTCAACATTGCGTTTCCGGCTTCGCTGCTGTCAGGTGGTACGTTCCGCGCTCGTCGAGCAGCAGCGGCACGAGCGCCCGCAGGGGCTGGCGCAGGGGTACGAGCACGCCCTCCGCGTCCCGGCGTACGCGCACACCGTGCAGTGCGAGTTCGTCTCCCACCTCGGCGTACTGAGCGGCCGTGAGCCGGTAACCGCAGGGCGGGTTCTGAATCACCTCGGCGGGTTCGGGCGCGTCGTTGTCGGCGCCGCCGACGTAGACGGGGCCGGCGGTGGTGTAGCCCGCGAGCCGGGCCCTGCCCGTCGCTGCCTCGACCGCACCGCGGCGCTCGTCGGCATATCCGAACAGGCCCTTCAGCGCGTCGAGTTGAGAGGTGACACGGCGGCGGTTGTTCAGCGCCTCGTCCGCCTTCTCGGCATCGGTGAGCGGATCCACTCGGCTCTCGATGAGCAGTCCGATGCCATGTTTGATGCCGGACATATTGCGCAAAATGCGCTCCTGGCCGTCTCCCGCCACCTGTTTGACCGGCTCGCCGGTCCCGGGGTCGGTCCAGATGCCGTAGGTGCCGGTCGAGTGGCCGGCCCGCTGCGCCGCGGGGCGGAGGTAACGCTCGGAGAGGGTCTTCGCCTCGTCGTGGACCGCCTCGTGGGTGTTGAGGTTGCGCGGCCACAGGTCGAAGAGGTCCTTGTCGTAGTACGGGGGTGTGGCGCCGTACTCGTGCAGGTCGTAGACGAGGTCGGGGCGCTGGTCGCGGATGAGCCCGGCCAGCGCCCGGCCTTCGGCGGTCCGGAGCGCGAGGTGGTCGCGGTTGATGTCGACGCCGTCGCTGTTCCCCCGTGTGTCGGCGGCCCGGCCGTCGGGGTTGGCGGTGGGCACGACGAGGACCGTGGTGCGGTCCAGGAAGCGCCGGGTGCGGCTGTCGCGGGCGTACGCGAGGTCGCGGACGGTGGTCAGACAGGCCTCGCGGCCGGAGGGCTCGTCGCCGTGCTGGCTGCACACGAGCAGCACCTTGTTGGGGGTCGGGCGGGTGCCGATCCGCAGGAGTTGGAGCGGGCGGCCCTGTTTCGTCGTGCCGAAGCGGGTCATGGAGACGCGGCCGCTCGACCGGTCGACCGCGTTGAGGAAGTCCTGCTCCTCGGGCTGGGTGGTCCAGCGGGCACCGTTCGTCTGCTCGAAGCCGGTGCGGGGCGGGGCGCCGGTGGCGGCCTGGGCCGGGGCGGCGACCAGGGTCGCGGCGACGGCCGCGGCGGTCAGGGTCAGGGCGCCGGCTCGGGTCGTGCAGCGGGTCACTGGCTTCCCTCCGGGACGCGGTGAGCGGTGCGCGGATCCCGTACGCCGTCCAGCAGGGTGGCGTCGGGCGTGGCGGACGCGGCGCCCGTGGTGGCGCGGGCGAAGGCGGTTGCTCCGCCGACGAACGGGACGCGCGCCGAGGTGCGGGACAGGTCGACGGAGAGCTCGGGGGTGTCGGCGGGAGGGTCGATGAGGCCCTTGTCGGTGCCCGCGACGATCAGCGCCAGGCGGTGGCCCTCGGGGACGACGTGGTCGGTCGCCGCCAGGTCGAGGGTGATCGTGTACCGCTTGCCCGGGGTGAGCGGGGCGCCCGTCAGGCCGGAGGCGTGGTTGCCGAGGTCGGCCCAGCCGCGGCTGACGATCGTGTAGCCGACGTCGGCGGTCTTGGCCTTCGTCTCCTTGAAGCAGGAGCTGTCGCCGGCGGTGCTCGCACCCCAGCAGGTGCGGTCGGTGAGGGTGGTGATGCCCTCGCCCGCGTCGGCGTAGTCACGGATGGTGGCGGGGCCGATGTCCACGAGGACGGCGGAGAGGTGGGCCGTGGGGGTGGAGGGTGTCGCGGTGACGGTGACCTCGGAGGAGCCCGACAGGCGCAGGTCGCGGGTGAGCGGCCGGGTGACGAAACCGGCCTTCGCCGGTGTCGACTCGTCGATCTGCGCGGCCCAGTCGGTCTCGCTCAGCTGCGGGTCGTCCGTGAAGGTCTCGGTGCCGTGGCCGCGGTGCAGGCCGAGGGTGCCGACGCCCGCCTGGGTTCCCCGGCCGGGACGCAGGGTGGCGGCGCGGGTGCCGCTCGGCGGCCAGGTCTTCGAGGTGGTCCACTGGTCGGGGGCGCGTTCGATGTCGGCCACGGGCTCGCGGTCGATGCCGTTGTCGTAGCCCATGAGTTCGTGGTCGAACCAGCGGTGGAGGGTGTCGACCCATTCCGCACGCCGGAAGTCGAAGGGGTCGACGTGACCGGTCTGGGAGAGCCAGATCTTGCGCTCGACGCCGTTCTTCGCCAGGGCGTCCCACCACTGCCCTACGTGCTTCATCCGCACGTTGAGGTCCTGCATGCCGTGCACGAGGAAGACGCTGGCCTTGACCTTCCGCGCGGCCCTGACGTAGTCGCGCTCGGTCCACAGCGGGGTCCAGTCGCCGGTGCGCGGGGCGCCGTCGACGAGCTTCTGCTGGACGGCGGCGCACTTGGCGCGGGCGTCGGGGCTGTTGACGTAGTCGGACAGCCATTCGGGGCCGGAGTCGTACAGCGGGGCGCCCTGCTGGAAGTAGTAGTCGTACCAGGAGGAGATGGCGCTGATCGGAACGATGGTCTTCAGGCCCTCGACGCCGGTCGCGGCGACGCCGTTGGCGATGGTGCCGTCCCAGCTCTTGCCGATCATGCCGGTCCTGCCGTTGGTCCAGGCGGCCTTGGCGTGGGTGGTGCCGGTGCGGGTGGTGTAGGCCTTGGCACGCCCGTTCAGCCAGTCGACGACGGCCTTCGCGGACTGGATGTCGGAGCGGCCGCCGACGTCGACGCAACCGTCGGAGCGATTGGTTCCGGCCAGGTCGACGCCGACGAAGGCGTAGCCGCGCGGCACGAAGTAGTTGTCGTAGTACAGCGGCATCCGTGTGACGGCGCCGTTCGCGTCGTACGTCTTCTTCTGGCTCTCGTTGCCGCGCCCGCAGCAGGAGTAGTACGGGCTGGCGTCCATGATGACGGGGACCTTGCGGCCCTGTCGGGCGGGTTCGCGGGGGCGGACGATGTCCACGGCGACCCGGTCGGCCTTGCCGTCGCGGTCGCCGTCGAGTCCGGTGTCCACCCAGACGGCCTCGCGGATGGCGTTCTCGTACGAGTGGACGGGTTGGCTCTCACCCGGGGCGGCCTCCGCCGCTACCGGGGTGAGCAGTGTGGCCATCAGGGCGGCCGTGGCCGCCGTCGCGAGCGGTCTCCAGGTCGTGAAGCGCGTGCGTTTCGGCATGCGGCGGACGCTACATCGGTGAACTCCGGTTCAGAAGAGGGCAGCTGACGGACCGGCGTGTCCTGGATGGCCCCCTGGGGCCCGGTGTCGCATGTCGGCCGAATGGCGATCGTGTGACAGCAGGGGCCATGGACATGATCAGGGGCACAGGAGTCCCATAGGCTCCGGACAGACTTCGGGACCCTACGACTTGGAGTTTTGCGTGCACCGCAGAATCATCGCGCCGGGAGCCCTCGCCGCGGCCGTTCTCCTGCTGGCGATCCCGGCATCGGCCGCGCCCCGCTCCCCCGGCGCACCGGGTATCGGTGACCCCTACTACCCGGCCTACGGCAACGGCGGATACGACGTCTCCCACTACGACCTCAGGCTGAAGTACCAGCCGGCCACCGACGAACTCGAGGGCACGGCGACCCTCGTGGCCCGCACCACGCAGGACCTGTCCAGCTTCAACCTGGACTTCCTGCTGGACGTCGGCGAGGTGCGTGTCAACGGCGCGAAGGCGTCGTTCCGGACGTCGGGCGAGCACGAACTGGAGATCACGCCGAAGACCCCGCTGGCCAAGGGCGCGCCCGTCACGGTCGTCGTGCGCTACCGCGGCGTGCCGTCGTCGAAGAAGGCGTACGGCTTCACCAGCTGGCACCGCACACCGGACGGGGGCGTCGCGGCGAACGAGCCCGAGGCGGCGGCATGGTGGTTCCCGAGCAACGACCACCCGCTCGACAAGGCCACCTACGACGTGTCCGTGCAGGTCCCGGACGGCACGCAGGCCATCTCCAACGGCACGCTGCAGTCGACGAGTTCCCGCCTCGGCTGGACCCGCTGGAACTGGCGCTCCGACAAGCCGCAGACCACGTACCTCGCCACGCTCGCGGTCGGCAGGTTCGACATCACGACCGGCACGACCGAGAGCGGCATCCCGGTCCTCAACGCCTACAGCAAGGACCTGGGTGGCCACGCCGGCGCGGCGCGGGCGAGCATCGAACGGACCGGGGAGATCGCCGACTGGCTGACCGGCTACTTCGGGCCGTACCCCTACAACGCGCTCGGCGGATACGTGCCGAACACCACCACCGGGTACGCGCTGGAGACCCAGACCCGGCCGTACTACAGCCCGCGGCAGTTCGCGAACGGGTCGAACGTCTCCGTCGTCGTCCATGAGCTGGCGCACCAGTGGTACGGCGACGACGTGTCGCTCAAGCGCTGGAAGGACATCTGGATCAACGAGGGCTTCGCGCGGTACGCGCAGTGGCTGTGGTCCGAGCACGAGGGCGAGGGCACGGCACAGGAACTCGCCGACTACGTGTACGCCTCGCACCCCGCCGACGACCCGTTCTGGACGGTGAAACCCGGGGATCCGGGGCCGGAGAACCAGTTCGACATCGCGGTGTACGACCGGGGCGCGCTGGCCGTCCAGGCGCTGCGCAACGAGATCGGCGACGAGGCGTTCTTCGCGATCCTCAAAGGCTGGCCGCGGAAGTACGCCCACGGCAACGCGTCGGTGGCCGACTTCCAGCGGTACGCCGAGGAGGTGTCCGGCAAGCCCCTGGCGGCCCTGTTCGACACGTGGCTGTTCCAGCCGTCGAAGCCGGGGGCGCCGGCGGCCCGGGCCGCGGCGGTTGCGAAGGGCCCCCGGGCTGTCTCGCAGCCGAGGTCGTGGAAGAAGATCGCGGCGACCAACGGGGTGCACGGGCGTCCGGGTGCGGAGCACGGGGAGCACGGGCGCTGAGGTGCGTTGTCACGCTTGGCTGCGGGCAGTCGTGCCGGCCTGCTGAACGCCGTCCCTCGGTCTACGGTGGAGGCTGCTGACGAAGGAGCGGGACGTGCGGAACGTGGCCATAGTCGAGGCACCGTCCGTGCTCGGGCTGCGCCCGACCGGCGTCGAGGAACTGCCCGACGCGCTGCTCGACGCCGGTCTGGCTGAAGGTCTGCGCGCGGTACCGGCAGGCCGGATCGAGCCGCCCCCGTACGACCCGGAGCGGGACCCGGAGACCGGGGTCCTGAACCCCGACGGCATCGCCGCGTACTCCACCGCGCTGGCCGATGCCGTGGGCGGTGTCCTCGACGACGACCGGTTCCCCGTCGTGCTCGGCGGTGATTGCAGCGTGCTGCTGGGCAATCTGCTCGCGCTGCGCCGCCGCGGCCGGCACGGTCTGCTGTTCCTCGACGGGCACACCGACTTCTACCAGCCGTCGGCGGAACCGGCCGGTGAGGTGGCCTCCATGGAACTCGCCCTCGCCACCGGGCGCGGCCCGCGCGTGCTGGCCGACCTGGAGGGCCGGGGCCCACTGGTACGGGACGAGGACGTCGTCGCGCTGGGGTTCCGGGACGCGGAGGAGTCCGCGGCGTACGGGATGCAGCCGCTGCCGTCGGCGCTGCACGCGCTGGAGCTGGACACCGTGCGCGCCCTGGGGGCGGGCGAGGCGGCCCGGCGCGCGGTCGGGCTGCTGACCGGCGACGGCGCGGGCGCCGGCTTCTGGATCCACCTCGACGTCGACGTACTGGACGACGCGGTCATGCCCGCCGTCGACTACCGGCTGCCGGACGGGCTGACCTGGCAGGAGCTGGAGACCGTCCTGCGCACGGCCCTGGCCGGCGGCGGTGCCGTCGGTTTCACCGTCGCGATCTTCAATCCCCGTCTGGATCCCGGCGGGGGGATCGCGCGGCGCCTCGGCGACTGTCTGGTGCGGGCGTTCGACGGGGACGGCCAGGACTGAGCCTCGGCCGGTCAGTCCCCGTGGTCGTACACCGTCACCGGTATCCCCCGCCGTATCAGCCGCTCCTCGATCAGCGGCTCGACCCGGGACCACTTGCCGCCGGCGAGGCCGCAGCCGATGCGGGGCATGTGCACGGAAGCGCCCAGTTCACCGGCCCGCTCGGCCATGGCCTCCAGGGCCGTGTCGATCGCCTCGTAGCGGACGGGGACACCCTTGCTGCCGGTCCTGGTGCCGCGCTGGCCGATCATGTTGGCCACCCACACGTACGGCTCGACCTGCACGAACTGCGCCGCGCCCAGCCCGAAGTCGTTCGCCGCGCGGCCCCGGTGCCAGGCCCGGTACGCCGCCTCCGGTTCGGGCCAGCGGCGTGATATCGCCAGGACGAAGCCCTTGCCCCAGCCCCCGATGTCGTTGCAGACGTGGGCGATGACCTTGACGCCCTTCACCGACGGAACGGTGGCGTCACCCCGGACATACCTGATCCCCGACATGACGCCACCCTAGGTGCTGCCACTGACAGTGGCCCTGGCCTGCTACTTCGTGAGCTGCGACAGCTCCCGGTCGGCCGTCTGCGACACCCGGCGGCGGATGCCGAACCAGCCCGCGACCAGCATGGCCGCGATCACCGGGATGAGCAGGAGCGTCTTGCGGCCGACCTCGGGGTCGTTCCACATCATGCCGAGGCAGGCCAGCAGGAAGGCGATCGTGGTGATCTCCGTGACCGGGCTGCCGGGGAGGCGGAAGGAGGGCCGGGCGACCAGGCCCGCCCTGGCGCGGCGGACGAAGACCAGGTGGCAGATCATGATGATCACCCAGGTGCTGATGATGCCGAGCGAGGCGACGTTCAGCACGATCTCGAAGGCCTGGGCCGGCACGAGGAAGTTCAGGCCGACGCCGAGCACGCACACCGCGCAGGTCAGCAGGATGCCGCCGTAGGGGACCTGGCTGCGGTTCATGCGGGCGGTGAACTTGGGCGCGGAGCCGGCCATCGCCATCGAGCGCAGGATGCGGCCCGTGGAGTACAGGCCCGAGTTCAGCGAGGACATCGCGGCCGTCAGGACGACCAGGTTCATCACGTCGCCCGCCGCCGGGACGCCGATCTTCGACAGGACCGTGACGAAGGGGCTCTGGTCGGCCGAGTAGACCGAGCCGGGGAGCAGGAGGGCGAGGAGGACGACCGAACCGACGTAGAAGAGGCCGACCCGCCACATGATCGAGTTCACCGCGCGCGGGACGACCTTCTCCGGCTCGGCGGTCTCGCCCGCGGCGACACCGACCAGCTCCAGCGCGGCGTACGCGAAGATCACGCCCTGCATGACGAGGACGACGGGCATCATGCCGTGCGGGAAGACGCCGCCGTGGTCGGTGATCACGCCCAGGCCCGGGGTCTGGCCGCCCACCTCGGCTTGCGTGGCGAGCAGGAAGATGCCGATGAACATGAAGCCGACGAGCGTCGCGACCTTGATGATCGCGAACCAGAACTCCATCTCGCCGAAGATCTTCACGGAGATCAGGTTCACGGCCAGCACGACCGCGAGGGCGGCCAGCGCGAGCACCCACTGCGGGATGTCGGTGAACAGGCTCCAGTAGTGCGTGTAGAGCGCGATCGCGGTGATGTCGGCGATGCCGGTGGTCGACCAGTTCAGGAAGTACATCCAGCCGGCGACGTAGGCGCCCTTCTCGCCCAGGAACTCGCGCGCGTAGGACACGAAGGAACCCGACGAGGGGCGGTAGAGGACGAGCTCGCCGAGGGCTCTGACCACGAAGAAGGCGAAGATGCCGCAGACCAGGTAGGCGATCGCCAGCGCCGGGCCCGCGTTGTGGAGGCGGCCGCCGGCGCCGAGGAAGAGGCCGGTGCCGATGGCCCCGCCGATGGCGATCATGTTGACGTGGCGGGCCTTGAGGTCCTTGCTGTAGCCGGCGTCGCCCGCGTCCGCGGGCACCTGTGCCGCGTCGCTGCGGGATGCGGCTGCTGCCGTGTTCACGGCGTCCTTGCTCACGGGTGGATCCACTCTCTGGTGCGCCCGAGCGGGTCGCGCTCGGCTGTCCGGACGTACATAAGGTCTGCGCCCTCTGTAAAGGCACAGACCAAGGGCCCACCTTCCCCCGCCGTACGCGGCTCACGCGGTGGCGTACGTCACAGAGCGCTACTTCTCACACCGTCGTCCCCTCCGCCCCCGGAGGTTTCACAGCACTGGTGAGACAGCGATACTGCTGCACATGACGACCGACACCGGGGAACCGACCCTCACGATCGACGAACTGGCCGCCCGGGCCGGTGTCACGGTGCGTACGGTCCGTTTCTACGGCACGAAGGGGCTGCTGCCGCCGCCCGTGCTCGGTCCCCGGCGCGTGGGGCACTACGGGCGGGAGCACCTGGCCCGCCTGGCGCTGATCGAGGAGTTGCAGCAGCAGGGCATGACGCTGGCGGGCATCGAGCGCTATCTGCGCCGGTTGCCGCCGGACCTGAGCGCGCGCGACCTCGCCGTTCACCGGGCGGTGGTGGCCTCCTGGGCGCCGGACACCGTCGAGACGGTCACGCGGGAGGAGCTGGAGCGGCGCTCCGGGCGGCCGCTCGGCGACGAGGACGTCGAGCGGCTCGTGGCGATGGGTGTGGTCCGGCCCGCGGACGACGGGTACGAGGCCGACCTCGGTCTGCTCCGGCTGGGCGCCGGGCTGCTGGACGTGCCGCTCTCCCAGGAGGCGATCTTCGCGGCGCGCAAGGTCCTCATCGAACACGCGCGCGCCGCGGCCCGCGAACTCTCCCAGCTCTTCCGCGGCGAGGTGGCGGAGCGTGACGCGCGGGACGTGCGGTCCCTGTCGGCGCACATGCACCCCTTGGTGGTGCAGGCGCTCCTCACCGCCTTTCAGCGGTCGCTGAAGGAAGAGCTGGGCGAGTGGCTCACCGAGCCACCGCGAGAGTCAGGCTGAGTCGCTGAACCGCTCCCCCTGCGCCGCCTTCTCCACCAGCAGCGCGGGCGGCGTGAACCGGTCGCCGTAGCGCTCGGCGAGTTCCCGCGCGCGTGCCACGAAGCCGGGCAGTCCGCCCTCGTAGCCGTTGATGTACTGGAGCACACCACCGGTCCAGCCCGGGAAGCCGATGCCGAAGACGGAGCCGATGTTGGCGTCGGCGACGGAGGTCAGGACGCCCTCCTCCAGCAGCCGGACGGTGTCCAGCGCCTCGGAGAACAGCATTCGCTCCTGCATGTCCTCGAACGGGATCCGGTACCCGGGCTTCGTGAAGTGCTCGCGCAGGCCCGGCCACAGTCCGGTGCGCTTGCCGTCCTCCCCGTAGTCGTAGAAGCCGGCGCCGCCGCTGCGGCCCGTGCGGCCGAACTCGTCGACCATGCGGTCGACGACGGCCTCGGCGGGGTGGGCCGTCCAGGTGCCGCCCGCCTCCTCCACGGCGCGCTTCGTCTCGCTCCGGATCTTGCGGGGCAGCGTCAGCGTCAGCTCGTCCATCAGGGACAGCACCTTGGCCGGGTAGCCCGCCTGCGCGGCGGCCTGTTCGACGGACGCGGGCTCGATGCCCTCGCCGACCATGGCGACGCCCTCGTTGATGAAGTGTCCGATGACGCGGGAGGTGAAGAAGCCGCGCGAGTCGTTGACGACGATCGGCGTCTTGTTGATCTGCCGGACCAGGTCGAAGGCGCGGGCCAGGGCCTCCTGCCCCGTGCGCTCGCCCTTGATGATCTCGACGAGCGGCATCTTGTCGACCGGCGAGAAGAAGTGCAGTCCGATGAAGTCGGCCTGGCGCTCGACGCCCTCGGCGAGGGCGGTGATGGGCAGCGTGGAGGTGTTGGAGCACAGCAACGCGTCGGGGGCGACGACGTCCTGGATCTCCTGGAAGACCTTGTGCTTGAGGGACGTGTCCTCGAAGACGGCCTCGATGACGGCGTCGCAGCCGGCCAGGTCCTGCACCTCGGCGGTGGGCGTGATGCGGGCGAGCAGCGCGTCCGCCTTCTCCTGCGTCGTACGGCCCTTGGCCACGGCCTTGGCGCACAGCTTCTCGGAGTAGCCCTTGCCCTTGAGGGCCGCCTCCAGGGAGACGTCCTTCAGGACGACGTCGATGCCGGCGCGCGCACAGGAGTAGGCGATGCCGGCGCCCATCATCCCGGCGCCGAGGACGGCGACCTTGCGGACCTGGCGGGGCTCGATGCCCTGGGGGCGGTTGGCGCCGGAGTTGACGGCCTGGAGGTCGAAGAAGAAGGCCTGGATCATGTTCTTCGACGTCTGCCCGGCCGCGAGTTCCACGAAGTAGCGGGCCTCGATGACCTGGGCGGTCTCGAAGTCGACCTGGGAGCCCTCGACGGCCGCGGCGAGGATGCTCCGCGGGGCCGGGTAGGGGGCGCCGTTCGTCTGCTTGCGCAGGGTGGCCGGGAAGGCGGGCAGGTTCGCCGCGAACTTGGGGTTGGCCGGGGTGCCGCCCGGGATCTTGTACCCCGGCTTGTCCCAGGGCTGCTGCGACTCGGGGTTGGCGTCGATGAAGGCGCGGGCCTTTTCGAGGAGCTCCTCCTGGGTGGTGGCCACGTCGTCGACGAGGCCGTTCTCCAGGGCGCGGCGCGGGCTGTACTGGGTGCCCTGGAGGAGTACCTTCAGCAGGGCGTCGGCGATGCCGAGCAGACGGACGGTGCGCACGACGCCGCCGCCTCCGGGCAGCAGGCCGAGGGTGACCTCGGGGCAGCCGATCTTGGAGCCGGGCGCGTCGAGGGCGATGCGGTGGTGGCAGGCCAGGGCGATCTCGTAACCGCCTCCGAGGGCCGCGCCGTTGAGGGCGGCGACGACGGGCTTGCCGAGGGTCTCGATGCGGCGCAGGTTCCGCTTGATCGCCATGCCGCCGTCGAACAGCTCCTGGGCCGTCTCGGGGGTGACGCGGATCAGGTCGCGCAGGTCGCCGCCGGCGAAGAAGGTCTTCTTCGCGGAGGTGATGATGACGCCCCGGATGGAGTCCTGTTCGGCCTCCAGGCGGTCGGTGACGGCGGCGAGCGAGTCGCGGAACGCCTGGTTCATGGTGTTCGCGGACTGGTTCGGGTCGTCGATGACGAGGGTGACGAGGCCGGTGCGGTCCTGTTCCCAGCGGATGGTGGTGGACTCAGTGCTCATGTGGAGTGCTCCGTGTGATCCGTCGGGAGGGGGTCAGATGCGCTCGACGATGGTCGCGACGCCCATGCCGCCGCCGACGCACAGCGTGGCGAGGCCGTAGCGCTTGTCCTGGCGCTCGAGTTCGTCGACGAGGGTGCCGAGGATCATCGCGCCGGTCGCGCCGAGGGGGTGGCCGAGCGCGATCGCGCCGCCGTTGACGTTGACCTTGTCCAGGGACAGGCCCATGTCCCGCACGAAGCGCAGCACGACCGCCGCGAACGCCTCGTTGATCTCGACGAGGTCGATGTCGTCGATGGTCAGCTCGGCCTTGGCGAGGGCCTTGCGGGTGGCGGGGGCGGGGCCGGTGAGCATGATGGTGGGCTCGGAGCCGGACACGGCGGCGGCGACGATCCGCGCGCGGGGCGTGAGTCCGTAGCGTTCGCCGACCTCCTTGGAGCCGATCGCGACGAGCGAGGCGCCGTCGACGATGCCCGAGGAGTTGCCCGCGTGGTGGACGTGGTCGATCTTCTCCACCCAGTGGTACTGCTGGAGCGCGACCGCGTCGAAGCCGCCGAGTTCGCCGATGTCCGCGAAGGACGGCTTCAGCTTGGCCAGGGAGTCGGCGGTCGTGCCGGGGCGCATGTGCTCGTCGTGGTCGAGGACGACGAGGCCGCTGCGGTCCTTCACCGGGACGACGGACTTCTCGAAGCGGCCCTCCTTCCAGGCGGTGGCCGCTCGCTCCTGGGAGAGGGCCGCGTACTCGTCGACGTCCCGCCGTGAGAAGCCCTCGATGGTGGCGATCAGGTCGGCACCGATGCCCTGCGGCACGAAGTTGACCTGGAGGTTGGTCATCGGGTCGTTGAACCAGGCGCCGCCGTCGGAGGCCATCGGCACCCGGGACATCGACTCGACGCCGCCCGCGAGGACGAGGTCCTCCCAGCCGGAACGGACCTTGGCGGCGGCCAGGTTGACGGCCTCCAGACCCGAGGCACAGAAGCGGTTCTCCTGGACCCCGGCCACCGTGTCGGGCAGTCCCGCGGCGATGGCGGCGATCCGGGCGATGTCGGAGCCCTGGTCGCCGACCGGGCCGACGACGCCGAGCACGATGTCGTCGACGGCGGCCGGGTCGAGACCGGGGAAGCGGGCGCGGATCTCGTGGATGAGTCCGACGACCAGGTCGATGGGCTTGGTTCCGTGCAGGGCGCCATTGGCCTTGCCGCGCCCGCGCGGAGTGCGGATCGCGTCGTACACATACGCTTCGGTGCTCACGAGGAGGCCTTTCACTGAGGGTTGCGGGACGACGGTAGGAGCCCGGGGACGTCCCAGTCCCGGGCGACGTCCGCCGTGTCGGCGCCCGGCCGGGCCGGGCCGGTGCGGACGGAGGTCGGGGTCGCGGAGAAGCGGGGGGCCGGGGCGGGCTGGGTGATGCCGCCGTGGTCGGTGAAGGTGCCGCGGGCGGCCAGGTGCGGGTGGTGCGGGGCCTCGCGCAGTGACAGCACGGGCGCCACGCACGCGTCGGTGCCGTCGAAGACGGCCGTCCACTCGTCCCTGGTCCGGCTCTTGAAGCGGGCGGCGACCCGTTCGCGCAGCTCACCCCATCGGGTGACGTCCTTGCGGGCGGCGGCCTGGTCATCGATGCCGAGGAGGGCGAGGAACTCCTCGTAGAACCGGGGCTCCAGGGCGCCGACGGCGATGTACCTCCCGTCGGCCGTCTCGTACGTGCCGTAGTACGGGCAGCCGCCGTCCAGGAGGTTGACGCCGCGCCGGTCCTGCCAGCCGCCGGCGGCGAGCATGCCGTGGATCATCGTGGCGAGGTGGGACACGCCGTCGACGATGGCGGCGTCGACGACCTGGCCGGTGCCGGTCGCGCGCGCGTGGTGCAGGGCGGCGAGGACGCCCACGACGAGGTAGAGGGAGCCGCCCGCGTAGTCGCCGAGCAGGTTGGCCGGGACCGCCGGCGGCTCGTCGGGGCGGCCGATCATGCCGAGCGTGCCGGTGGGGGCGATGTACGCGATGTCGTGCCCGGCGCGGTCGGCGAGCGGGCCGTCCTGGCCCCAGCCGGTCATCCGGCCGTAGACGAGGGACGGATTGCGGGCGTGGCAGGGCTCGGGGCCGACGCCGAGCCGCTCGGCGACCCCGGGGCGGTAGCCCTCGACCAGGATGTCGGCGCGCGCGGCGAGGTCGAGCACACGGGCGGGGCCGTCCGGGGACTTCAGGTCGACGACCACCGAGCGCTTGTTGCGGTTGGTGACGTCGTACGCCGGGTCGATCGCGAGGCCGGGGCCGCCGGGGCGGTCCACGCGCACGACGTCGGCGCCGAGGTCGGCCAGGAGCATGGCGGCGAACGGGCCGGGCCCGATGCCGGCCAGCTCGACGACGCGCACGCCGGTGAGCGGGCCCTGTCCTGGCGTCCTTGCCGTGGCCATCCAGCCCCCAGTGCTGTGACACAACTGATGTAACACCAGCGATGCTAAGAACACGTTCCACTCGGCACAAGAGCTGAACGAGCAAGCGCTTAGCAATCTGCCGGGGCTCGTCGTCGGGTGCCGCACTCCTCACGCTAGCCTCGGCCACCGACAGCGGCACGGGCTGCACGACCGAGGGGTGTCATGAGCAGGCTGAAAACGACGGACCGTCCGTACGACATCGTGCTCTTCGGAGCCACGAGTTTCGCCGGGGCGCTCACCGCGGAGTACCTCGCCGCCCACGCGCCCGACGGGCTGCGGTGGGCGGTCGCGGGCCGCAGCGCGGAGAAGCTGGAGCGGCTGCGGGAGCGGCTGCCCGGCGGCGCGGAGGTCGGGGTGCTGCGGGCGGACGTCTCCGACCCGGCCTCGGTGCGCGCCCTCGCCGAGCACGCGCGCGTGGTGGCCACGACGGTCGGCCCGTACGTGACGTACGGCGAGGCACTCGTCGCCGCCTGCGCGGACACCGGGACCGACTACCTCGACCTCTGCGGCGAACCCGAGTTCGTGGACCTGACGTACGTGAAGCACGACGCCCGCGCGCGGGAGACCGGGGCCCGGCTGGTGCACGCCGCCGGCTTCGACTCGATCCCGCACGACCTGGGCGTGTACTTCACCGTGCAGCAGCTCCCGGAGGAGGTGCCGCTGACCGTGGAGGGCTTCGTGACCGCAGACGCGGCGTTCTCGGGCGGGACCTTCGCCTCCGCCCTCAACCAGTTCGCGCGGCAGCGGGAGATGGCGGCGGCCGCGCGGGACCGGCGGCGGCACGAGCCGCGGCTGGTGGGCCGGCGGGCGTCCGCGCCGGCGGGTGCGCCGCGGTTCGCCAAGGAGGTCGGCGCGTGGGCGCTGCCGATGCCGACGATCGACCCGCAGATCGTGCGGCGTTCGGCGTCGGCCCTCGACCGGTACGGACCCGACTTCCGCTACCGGCAGTACGCGGCCGTCCGGCACCTGCCCGTCGCGGTGGGCGGTGTCGCGGCCGTCGGCGCCCTGGTGGCGGCGGCCCAGGTGCCGCCGGCGCGGCGCTGGTTGTCCGGCCGGCTCAAGCCCGGGGACGGGCCGGGCCCCGAGAAGCGGGCGAAGAGCTGGTTCTCCCTGCGCTTCGTGGGCGAGGGCGGCGGCCGGCGGGTGTACACGGAGGTCTCGGGCGGCGATCCCGGCTACGACGAGACGGCGAAGATGCTCGCCGAGTCGGCACTGTGCCTGGCCTTCGACGACCTTCCGAAGACGGCGGGTCAGGTCACCACGGCAGTGGCGATGGGCGACGCGCTGATCGGCCGGCTGCGTGCGGCGGGCATCCGCTTCCGCGTCGCGTCGACCCGCTGAGGGTCCTACAGCGGCCACTCGGCGATGGTGTAGATCATCCCGGCGATCCAGCCGAGCCCCGCCAGCACGGCGAGGATCAGCCCTATGGTGACGGCCCGCTCGACGGTCTGGGTCGGGCCGGCAACAGGCTTGGGTGCGCGGTGCGTTGTCATGTGCCCCAGCCTGCCGACGGAGGCGGGGGCCAGGCATCCGTACAGGTACTCAGAGCCGGTACTCAGATCTGCCGCCCCGTTCCCCGCGGACCCGCCCCTCGGTTTGAGACTTTCCGCCCTCCGCTCCTGATGGCAGCTCGAAAAGTGCCAACAAGGAGTTCAATGAAACCATTGAAGGCATGAAATTCCTTCTCGAAGTCCGCATGGACGACGCGGCGTTGGCCGAGGACCCGGCGGGCGAGCTGGGCCGGATCCTCAGGTACTGGGGCGGCAATCTGCGCCACTACGCGCTCGGCCCCGGGGACGGGTCGGTGATCTACGACTCGGAGTACCGCGAGGTGGGCCGCTGGAGCGTGACCGATCAGGCGGAGTAGGTCTCCCGCAGCGCCTTCCGGCACAGCGCGTCCGCCCGGCGCGTGGTCTCCGGGAGGCGGTACTCGGGGGTCAGCGCGAGGGTGTGGGCGCAGGCGTTCGCGAGGGTCACACGGTGGCCGACGGAGACGAAGACCGGCTTGACGCCGTCGCGCGTGCGCAGGGCGCGGCCGACCTCCTCGGAGCCGGCGAGCAGCGCGGAGGTACTGCCGCGTGGGGCGTCCGGGTCGTCGTAGGTGAAGGTGAAGGGGTTCTTGGCGACGCCGATCGTGGGCAGGCCGGTCAGGACGCCGAGGTGGGCGGCGAGGCCGAAGCGGCGGGGGTGGGCGAGGCCGTAGCCGTCGCAGACCACCAGGCCGGGCGGGCAGGGCAGGGCGTCGAGGGCGGCGAGGACCGTGGGGAGCTCCCGGAAGGCGAGCAGCCCGGGCACGTAGGGGAAGGAGACCCGGCCCACCGCCGTGGCCTCGGCGACGATGTCGAGGGTCGCCGCGTCCAGGACGACCGCGGCCGCCGCGACGACATCGCGCTCGTCGTCGTAGGCGACGTCGACCCCCGTCACACGGCCCGTTCCGGGCGGCGGCCCCGGTTCGTCGAGGATCACGCGCTCGCGCAGTTCGTCCTGGACGGCGCGAGCCTGTTCCTCGGTGGCGGGCCAGTCCTCGGGGATGCGTACGGTCGTCATGGTGCCCCTGAGCCTATGGGCTGATCCTTTCGGATGCCGAGCCCGTGGGCAGCGCGAGGCCGGCGGGACTCGCGGGTCCCGCCGGCCTCGAGGGCGTGCCGCTCACTTGCCCAGCGCGCGCTGGAGCTGGCTCTTGTTCATGTTGGAACGGCCCTCGACGCCGCGGCGCTTGGCCTCCTGGTACAGCTGGTCGTAGGTGGGGCCCTGGGAGCCCTGGCCCGACCGCTGTCCGCCGCGCTTGCCGGACGACATGTCCTTGGTCGAGGTGCGGCTGGCCGTCTTCGACTCGCCGGAGCGGGCGCGTTCCTTGTTCACCGTCCGCGAGGCGATTTCCTTGGCGCGGCCGGTGCTCTCGCCCCGGTCCTGCGCGCTCTTCTTGATGTGCTCGTACTGGCGCTCCCGCTTGGAGCTCGAACCGCGTGGCATGACCGCTCACTTCCTTTCGCCTTCAGTGAACGAGTACCCACACTGCCAACAATCAGGGCATACCGCGCGCTCAATGCTCCAGGCGGGCAACCCGCCCCTTCTCGCCGGCCGCCCAGCACCCATGGTCCGGGGTGCAGTCGACGGTGTCGTAGGAGCCGGTGTCGACCGTGCGCCAGGTGCGGCCGCCGTCCGTGGTGAGGTCCGTGCCGGTGGGTCCGACGGCGAGGGCGGCGGTGCGGCTGTGCGGGAGCCAGGCGACGCCGGAGCGGTAGGCGGGCGGGGGCGTGGCGGCGGTGCGCCAGGTGCGGCCGCCGTCGCCGGTGTGCGCGGCGGCGTTCGGTGAGGGCCGGCCGGGGGTGAAGTCGCCGCCGACGGCGAGACCGTGGGTGCGGTCGCGGAAGGCCAGCGCGAAGACGCCGCGGGCCGGGTCGCCCGCCGGGAGGGGCGTGGCGGTGGCCGTCCAGGTGTGTCCCCGGTCGGCGGAGTGCAGCACGCGCGCGTGCGCGGCCCCGCCCGTGGCGAGCCAGACGTCCTTCGGCCCGGAGGCGACCAGGCACTGGCCGCTCGCGGCGAACCCGGCCTCGCCCTCCTGCGCGGCCGGCATGCCCTCGTCCGGCAGCACCTCCCAGGTGCTGCCGCCGTCGCGGGTCGACAGGATGCGGAACTTTCCGTCCACCGGGTCGCTCATCGCGAGGCCGTGGCGGTGGTCGAAGAAGGTCAGGCAGTCGTAGAAGGCCTTCGGGTCGGTGTTGCGGAAGGACTCCGTCCAGGTCATCCCGCCGTCGTCGGTGCGGTACACGCGGGACGCCTCGCCCTCGCCGATGGCCAGGACCACGGCCCGGCGCGCGTCGAACGCCTCGACGTCCCGGAACTGCAACTCCGCCGCGCCCGGGGGCGAGACGTTCCGCCAGGTGGCGCCGCCGTCGGTGGTGCGCAGGACGGTGCCGCCGGTCCCGGCGAGCCAGGCGGTGTTCCGGCTGACGGCGGCCAGGCCGCGGAACCGTACGTCCGGAGTGCCGGTGTCCTTGAGCTCCCAGTGCGGCATCCGGCGCTCCGGCTCGTGCGCCTGCGCCGGCACGGCGGTCAGGGCCGCGAGTGCGGCCAGTGCTGCCGCGCCCGCCGCCACTCCGGTCGCCCTGCTCCGTGTCCGTCCCGTCCGTCGCGTGCTCCCCAAGCGCCTCATGGCTGGCGAAGCTAGCCCGCCACCCCGGCGCCGTCCAGATGGCGTCGCCCGGGCCCGGGGGGTGTTCCGGTGGGCGCGACAAGTGCCGTGCGGGGCACACGAGGAGAGCCTCGTCACTCCCGTGCATGAACGCGGTGACAGAGGTCACTCGCACTTCGTGTGCACGGATTGGCTGATTCCGTCGTCTCTTCCAGTGCCCGGCCTCATCCGCCCGGAAGTGTCCCGTCCAGCCGTCACAAGGGAGCAAGGCGTTGTCCATCGTCATCGAGCAGCCCGTGGAGGCCCGCCTCGTCGCCGCCGCGCCGCGTATGCCGAGCATTCCCGCGACGCTCCACTACGACCGGCGTGATCCGTTCGCCGTCCGTATGACCTTCCCCGCCCCGGCCACGCTGGAGGGTGTCGAGGTCTGCTGGACCTTCTCCCGCGAGCTGCTCGCCGCGGGCCTCAGGAACGCCGAGGGCCACGGCGACGTGCGGGTGCGGCCGTACGGGTACGACCGCACGGTGCTGGAGTTCCACGCCCCCGAGGGCACCGCCGTGGTGCACGTCCGCTCCGGCGAGGTGCGCCGGTTCCTGGAGGCCACGAGCGAGCTGGTGCCGGTCGGCCTGGAGCACCTCCAGCTGGATCTGGACCACGACCTGGCGGAGCTGATGCGGGACGCGTGCTGAGCTGCGCGGGCCGGGCTAACGTTCCCGCTCCAGCAGGGCGTTGACCTCGCCGTAGTCGAGTCCGTCCGCCAGTGACCGGTACGTCCCCGTGTCCAGCAGCTCCCGCGCGGCCCGGCGGACCAGGGCGTGGGCGGCCTGGGCGATGCCCGAGCCCACGCTGACCCGGGCGGCGCCCAGGGCGGCCAGTTCGGCGACCGTCGGTGCGCCGGGTCCGGCCATGACGTTCAGCGGCCCGTCGACGCCGTCCGCCAGCTCCTTGACGATCCCCGGGTCGACGGCCCCGGGGACGAAGATCCCGTCGGCACCGGCGGCGCGGAAGGCGGCGGCCCGTTCCAGGGTGAGGTCGACTCCCCCGACGCCGCTCAGGAAGGTGTCCGTCCGGGCGTTGACGAACAACGGCACGCCCGCCGCGTCGGACGCCTCACGGACGGCGGCGATTCGCTCGGCCTGCTCGCCGACGTCCCGCAGCGGACCGCCCGTTCCGGCGCCGTAGCGCGCGTCCTCGATGTTCACGCCCACCGCTCCTGCGGCGATAACGGCGCGGACGGTGCCGGCGAGGCCCTCGGTGTCCTCGGCGTAGCCGCTTTCGATGTCCGCCGTCACGGGGACGGTCACGGCCTCGGCGATGCGGGCGACGGCGGCGAGGGCCGTGGGGCGGTCCACCCGCTCGCCGTCCGGCGCGCCGAGCGCCCAGACGAGCCCGGCGCTGGTCGTCGCCACCGCTGCGGCACCGGCGTCCTCGACGAGGCGGGCGCTCACCGCGTCCCAGGCATTGGGCAGGACCAGCGGGGATCCGGGGATGTGCAGGGCACGGAAGGCCAGGGCTCGGTCGGTCTGGTTCGTCATGCGGGCAACTCAACCAGCGGCTGACGGGCCGTGGCCGGCAGGAATCCGACGTGGACGTGGGTCAGGGCAGAGCGGTTGCCGTCACCGTCGCGGCCAGTGCCGTACGGATCTCGCGGACGATCTCCCCGAGCCCGGGCACCGACCACACCCCACGCTCCGCCAGCTCGCGCACGCGCTGCTCGTGGGCGCGGACGTCCTCTCCGGGGAGCAGTTCCGCCGAGGCGGCCAGCGTCGCCACGGCCGCGTCCCGCTCGGAGACGCCGGCGACCGGCAGCGGGCCCCGGAGGATCCCACGCGTCTCCTCCCGCAGCGCCTCCACGGCGGCGACGCGCTCCAGCGCGTACTCCACGGACGGGAACACCCCGAGGACCCGCTTCTTCTCCGCCCGCAGATACCCCTCGGCCACCAGCTGCGCCCGCACCGCGTCGAGGGTCACCCGCGACCGCAGCGTCACCCAGGTCCGCCAGGGGTGCGGGCACGACTCGCGGACGAGCTCCAGAAGCCCGTCGAGGACCGCGTCACCGGTGCGGGAGTCCAGGTCGACCGGCGTGGCGATGCCGTCCTCGTCGACGAGCAGGCCGTGCCGGGCCAACTCGGTGAGGGCACCGGCCCGCACCGGGCCGGACAGGTGGGCGCTGCCGGTGCCGGCCGGCCGCGCGGGGTCCCAGGCCAGCAGGCAGAGCCGGGCCGGCAGCGAGAGCGGGCCGTCGGGCACGGGGGGCCTCCTCGGGCGGGGAGATCGGGTCTCACGTTAATTCGTTGACAGCCCCGACGCCCCCTCGTACGTTGTACAGCGTCCTGTTGCCGCCGATTGGAGAAGGACGTTGCTCGTCTGAGGTCCTGAGACACCGCGTCACCCATGTCTGGTGTGTGCGCTGCGTGCGACCTCGGCGTTCGAGCCGTCCTCCGGTACAGGGCTTCATCTCTGCCCCCTGGAGCCCTCCTCCCTGGTCGCAGGTGTCTCGATACGCGTTTGCCCCTGACCGCATCAAGCAACCGCGAAAGAGGCCCGCATGCCTACTTCCATCACCGTCACCTCCCTCGCCTTCACCTGGCCCGACGGCACCCCCGTCTTCGAGGGCCTCGACGTGGCCTTCGGCCCGGGCCGGACCGGCCTGGTCGGCGTCAACGGGTCGGGGAAATCCACCCTGCTGAAGCTGATCGCCGGTGAACTCGCCCCGGCCGACGGCACCGTACGCGTGGCCGGCGAGGTCGGTTACCTCCCGCAGAACGTCACGCTCGACACCACCCTGCGCGTCGACGAGGCGCTCGGCATCGCCGACCGGCGGGCCGCCCTGCACGCCATCGAGGCGGGCGACGTCTCCGAGGCGCACTTCGAGACCGTCGGCGACGACTGGGACGTGGAGGAGCGCGCCCTGGCCACCCTCGGCGAACTCGGCCTGGGCCACGTCGGGTTGGACCGCACGATCGGCGAGGTGTCGGGCGGCGAGTCGGTGCTGCTGCGGCTGGCGTCGCTGCTGCTGCGCCGGCCCGACGTACTGCTGCTCGACGAGCCGACCAACAACCTCGACCTGTACGCCCGCAGGCGGCTGTACGCGGCCGTCGAGTCCTGGCCGGGCGTGATGGTCG
Source organism: Streptomyces sp. SID5464 (assembly GCF_009862985.1). Classification (NCBI taxonomy): domain Bacteria; kingdom Bacillati; phylum Actinomycetota; class Actinomycetes; order Kitasatosporales; family Streptomycetaceae; genus Streptomyces; species Streptomyces sp. SID5464. The sequence continues at coordinate 93,226 of NZ_WWIQ01000071.1, forward strand.
TCGTCAGCCACGACCGGGAACTGCTGGACCTCGTCGACCAGATCGCGGATCTGCGCTCCGGCGAGATCACCTGGTACGGCGGCAACTACTCCGACTACGAGGAGGCCCTCGCGATCGAACAGGACGCGGCCGAGCGCATGGTGCGCGTCGCCGAGGCCGACTTCCGCAAGCAGAAGCGCGAACTGGCCGACGCCCAGATGAAGCTGGCCCGCCGCAAGAGGTACGGGCAGAAGATGTGGGACCAGAAGCGTGAGCCGAAGATCGTCATGGGGGCGCGCAAGCGCGCGGCGCAGGAGTCCGCGGGCAAGCACCGGATCATGCACGAGGAGAAGCTCGCCGAGGCCAGGGAGCGGCTGGACGAGGCGGCGGAGGCCGTACGGGACGACGACGAGATCCGTGTCGACCTGCCGTACACGGCCGTGCCGCCGGGCCGCAACGTCCTGACCCTCCTCGATCTCCGGCTCCGGTACGGCGCCCGCGTGGACGGCGGTTTCGACCTGCGCGGACCCGAGCGGGTCGCGCTGATCGGGCGCAACGGCGCGGGCAAGACGACACTGCTGCGCACGATCACCGGGGAGCTCGCTCCGGAGTCGGGGGAGGTGACGGCACACGTCCCGCTGCGGTTCCTGCCGCAGCGGCTCGACGTCCTCGACGGCGAGCTGACCGTGGCCGAGAACGTGGCCCGGTTCGCGCCCGGCGCCACCAACAACCGGGTGCGGGCGCGGCTGGCCCGCTTCCTGTTCCGGGGTGCCCGGGCCGACCAGAAGGCGGCGACGCTGTCCGGCGGCGAACGCTTCCGGGCGGCACTGGCCGCGCTGATGCTGGCCGAGCCCGCGCCGCAGCTGCTCATGCTGGACGAACCGACCAACAACCTGGACATGGCGAGCGTGCGGCAGCTGACCACGGCCCTGGAGTCGTACGAGGGGGCGCTGATCGTGGCCAGTCACGACCTGCCGTTCCTGGAGTCGATCGGCATCACGCGCTGGCTGCTGCTGGAGGACGGGGAACTGAAGGAAATCACGCCAGAGGCTGTCGGGTTTTCCGCCTAGCGTCGGTGGCATGACCGACTTCACGCACGATGTCACCCGCCACGATGTCATCACCCTGACCGGAGCCCGCGAGAACAACCTCAAGGACGTCACCCTCCGCATCCCGAAAGGCCGGCTGACCGTGTTCACCGGCGTTTCGGGGTCGGGGAAGTCGTCCGTCGTCTTCGACACGATCGCGGTGGAGTCGCAACGCCAGCTGAACGAGACGTACCCGTGGTTCGTCCGCAACCGGCTGCCCAAGTACGAGCGGCCGCACGCGGACGGCCTGGAGGACCTCTCCCCCGCGATCGTCGTCGACCAGCGGCCGGTCGGCGGCCACTCCCGGTCGACCGTCGGCACCATGACGGACATCTACTCGGTGATCCGGGTGCTGTTCTCCCGGCACGGCACCCCGAGCGCCGGACCGGCGACCGCGTACTCGTTCAACGACCCGTCGGGCATGTGCCCCGAGTGCGACGGCCTGGGCCGGACGGTACGGCCCGACTGGGACCGCATCCTGGATCCGGACCGCTCCCTCGCGGACGGGGCGGTCCGCTTCCCGCCGTTCGCCGCGAGCACCTGGCAGGGCCAGGCGTACACCAACAGCGCCGACCTGGACCCGGACAAGCCGGTGGGGCGGTTCACCGCCGCCGAGCGCGAGTTCCTGATGCGGGGACGGCCCGGCAGCAAGGTCACCGTCAACGGCAGCGGCGGCACCTGGACCACCGACTACGAGGGGCTGGCCGACCGCTTCGAGCGGCTTTACCTGAAGCGGGACCTGTCGGCCATGAGCCAGAAGACCCGCGACCTGGTGCGGGACTTCCTGGTGGAGGGCGCCTGCCCGGTCTGCCGGGGAGCCCGGCTCAACGCGGCGGCGCTCGCCACCCGGATCGGCGGCCGGAACATCGCCGACTGCACTCGGATGCAGATCACGGACCTGATCGCCGTACTGAAGGAGATCGACGACCCGGTGGCCGGGCCGATCGCGCGGGCGGCCGTGGCCGCGCTGGAGCGCGTCGAGGCGATCGGCCTCGGCTATCTCAGCCTCGACCGGGAGACGGCGACCCTCAGCGGCGGGGAGGGGCAGCGGCTGAAGACGGTGCGGCACCTCGGCTCCAGCCTGACCGGGATGACGTACATCTTCGACGAGCCGAGCGTCGGCCTGCACCCGCGCGACGTGGGCCGCCTCGGCGATCTGCTGCTGCGGCTGCGCGACAAGGGCAACACCGTGCTGGTCGTCGAGCACGACCCGGACGTCATCGCGCTGGCCGACCACGTCGTCGACATGGGGCCGGGCGCCGGCTCCGAGGGCGGCCGCGTGGTGTTCGAGGGCACACCGGCCGAACTGGCCGTCTCGGACACCCTCACCGGGCGCTGTCTGCGCCGCCGTACGGTGGTCAAGGAACAGGTACGGCAGGCCGACGGCGAGCTGTGGGTCAAGGGCGCCGACCGGCACAACCTGCGCGACGTGACCGTGCGGTTCCCGGCCGGTGTGCTCACCGCCGTGACCGGGGTGGCGGGGTCGGGGAAGAGCACCCTGGTCGGGGAGTTCACCGCCGCGCACCCCGACGCCGTGGTCGTCGACCAGTCGTCGATCGGGATCTCGGGACGGTCCACTCCGGCGACCTACCTGGGGATCATGGACACCGTACGGAAGATCTTCGCCCGCGAGACGGGGGCCGAGGCGGGCCTCTTCAGCTTCAACTCCGGCGGCGCCTGCGGCACCTGCGAGGGCCGGGGCATCATCTACACCGACCTCGCCTTCATGGACCCGGTGACGACGACCTGCCACGACTGCGAGGGGCGGCGCTTCAAGGAGGAGGTACTGCGGCTGACCGTGAACGGCAGCTCCATCGCCGACATCCTCGAGATGACGGCCGAGCAGGCCCTCGGCTTCTTCGACGACACGGGCGTACGGCGCCGGCTGCGCACCCTGCGGGACGTCGGACTGACGTATCTGACGCTCGGCCAGCCCCTCTCCACGCTCTCCGGCGGGGAGCGGCAGCGCATCAAGCTGGCCACGCGGCTGCACAGGACGGGCGCGGTCTACGTGCTCGACGAACCGACGACCGGGCTGCACATGGCGGACGTGGAGGGACTCGTCGCCCTGCTGGACCGGCTGGTCGACACGGGCAACACGGTCGTCGTCGTGGAGCACAACCTGGACGTGGTCGCCCGGGCCGACTGGGTGATCGACCTCGGCCCGGACGGCGGCCGGGACGGCGGCGAGATCGTGTTCGAGGGGACGCCGCGACAACTCCTGGACGCGCCGGGCTCGTTCACCGCGGAGCACCTGCGGCGGGCCGTGGCGGCATCGGCCGTCACCGTGCCGGGGTGAGCTCACCGGTGAGCGGGACGCCCGGGAGCGCCGTGTTGCTGACGACGGCGAGGAGCGGGCCGTCCGGGCCGTGCTGCCACTGCCCGCCGACCAGCGGCAGCAGGGCGATGTTCGGGGCCGGTCCGCGGGTCCAGTCGAGGGTGCCGGCGATGGTGTCGAGGCTCGTGCCGGCGAGGGCCTGCGCGACGGACGCCCGGTCGGTGGGATCGGCCGCGACGGTGAGGGCGTGGTGGGCGGTCTCCACCAGGGCGTGGGCGAGGCCGAGGGGCTGGAGCCAGCCGGCACCGGTGTCCTGCCGGTAGGCGTGGGCGAGTTCGGCGCAGGTGGTGCCGTCCAGGCCGGAGCGGTAGGGGTGGCCCGGACTCCAGTAGACGAGGGTGGCCACGCGCGCGTCGGCCAGTTCGCCGTGGACGTCGGGGGCGGGGGTGGTGTGCGTGTGCGGGTACGTCAGCCAGCGCGAGCAGGTGATCAGCCGCGGACGCAGCCCCGCCTTACGGGCCTGGCGGTGGAAGAGGGCGAGGTCGGTGGCGGTGGCGGCGCTGGTGACGAGGCCGGCACCGTGCTCCCGCAGCCGTCCGACCTGTGCGGGGAATCCGTCGGACGGTTCCCGGTAGGCGCCGAGGTCGACCAGGGTGTGCCCGCGCGGGGAGGTCACCGGCGCGAAGCCGTACCGGTCGTGCCGCAGCAGCCGCCCTTGCAGGTCGTCGTTCCACAGGCAGCCGACGGCGCCCGAGTCGTCGACGCGCTCCCACAGGTCGGCGAAGACGGCGGCGATGTCGTCCAGTCCCCAGGCGAAGTGGTACGTCCACCGGAAGCGGTGCCCCGGCTCGGCACCGCGCGCGTCGACGTACGCCTGCCAGGGGAACGTGGTCGACACACAGGGGACCCCGGCCTCCTCACAGGCGTCGGTGACGGCGGGCAGCACCCGGGTCCCGGCCATGGTGAGCACGAGGTTCGCGCCGTCGGCGCCGGCCAGGTCCCGAACGGCCTGCCGGGCCGCGTCGGGATCCGAGCGGCTGTCGCGCACGGCGACGGTCACCTCGTAGCGGCGGCCGCCGTTGCGGATGCGCGCGAGCCGGGGCGCCAGCCTGCGCAGCGCGTACGACAACGGTGACCCGAGAGGGGCCAGTCGACCCGTCAGCGGCGCCACCACGCCCACGCACAAGGAAGTCGACGACATCGAGGCCCCTCTCTTCACTGAGTCGGTGCGGCCGTCAGCGACCGGAGCGGTCCTTGGTCACGCAGGTGGTCTTGCTGAACACCGCCACCGTCACGTTGCCGCAGTTGTTGCTGTGGCCCGAGGCGTTCCGGGCGAAGAGCAGGTTGGACAGGACGCCGCCGCTGGGGCCGGCCTGGTCCCCGCCGCCCTTGCCGTCGTCCTCGGCCACACAGGTGCGCTCCTTGAACAGCGCCACCTTGCCCGTGCCGCAGAGGTTGGCGTGGCCGGAGGAGTTCCTGCCGGAGAGGTTGGACAGCACACCGCCCGCCCCCGCGTCGCCGTCCCCGGCATGGGCCGTGGCCATTCCGGCGGGAACAGCCATCAGCATCCCCACGATCGAGGCCACCACCGCGATACGCCGCGTGCCGTACATCTCTGTCGGTTTCCTTCCGCTGGTTCGGTCCTGGCCGGTTCGGCCGGGATCACTTCGTCCAACGACGCCTCGGGAGATCGGCACGGGCTGCGGCCAGGTGAATCATCTGCAAGACGGTTGATCAGGTACTCCGAAGGGACGCCGGTCGTGGGGGCGTTGACACGTCAAGGTCCGGCCCGGGTCATGGACCGATGGGGTGGTTTGACACCCCGTCGGCCGATCAGGCGTGCGGGCCCGCGAACACTGGGGTGCGGAGGTGGCGCGGGGCCACCGGAGGGGGCGAGATGACCGACAGCACGGTTCTGGTGGCGGTGGCGGAGCGTCCGGAGGACGGGGGTGCGGCCGCCGGGCAGCTGGCGAGGATCGCCGAGGCGATCCAGGGGCGCGGCTTACGGGTCCGGTGGGTGGTGAGCGTCGCCGACGCCGAGGCGGTGCTCAGGACCGAGGCCGGTCTCGCCGCCGCCGTGGTCGCCTGGGATCTTCCGCCGGGGCCGGGGGCCGACGGTGAACCGGGAGGTGCGGCGGTGCTGCGCAGGATCGGGCGCCGCTTCCAGAACCTGCCGGTGTTCCTGGTCATGGCGGACGAGGGGCTGCGCGATCTGCCGTTGTGGGTGTCGCAGTCGGTGGTGGGTTACGTGTGGCCGCTGGAGGACACGCCGGCGTTCATCGCGGGGCGGATCACCACCGCCGCTCGCGGCTACCAGGACGCCCTGCTGCCGCCGTTCTTCAAGGCGCTGCGCCGTTTCGACGACGCGCACGAGTACTCGTGGCACACCCCCGCGCACTCGGGCGGTGTCGCCTTCCTGAAGTCGCCCGTGGGCCGGGCGTTCCACGACTACTTCGGGGAGCGGCTGCTGCGCAGCGACCTGTCGATCTCGGTCGAGGAGCTCGGCTCACTGTTCGAGCACACCGGGCCCATCGGCGAGGCCGAGCGCAACGCCGCACGGGTCTTCGGCTCCGAGCACACGTATTTCGTGCTGCACGGCGACTCCACCTGCAACCGTCTGGTCGGCCACTTCAGCGTCACCCGCGACGAGATCGCCCTGGTGGACCGCAACTGCCACAAGTCGGTCCTGCACGGTCTGGTCGTCTCCGGCGCCCGGCCGGTGTACCTGGTCCCCACCCGCAACGGCTACGGCCTCGCCGGACCGCTGCCGCCGGCCGAGATCGCGGCGGACTCGGTGGCGGCACGGATCGCCGCGAGTCCGCTGACGAGGGACGCCGTGTCAGCGCGCGCGCAGTACGCGGTGTTCACCAACTCCACGTACGACGGGCTGTGTTGCGACGCGGTGGCGGCGGCCCGGGCCTTCTCCGCCGGCACGCCCCGGGTGCACTTCGACGAGGCGTGGTTCGCCTACGCCCGCTTCCACCCGTTGTACGCCGGGCGCTACGGCATGTCGGTGGACGAGGAGAGCTTCCCCGGGCCCGACCGGCCGACGGTCTTCGCGACGCAGTCCACGCACAAGCTGCTGGCGGCGCTGTCGCAGAGCGCGATGGTGCACGTCCGACCCGCGCCCAGGGCGCCGGTGGAGCACGAGCGGTTCAACGAGGCGCTGATGATGCACGGCACCACGTCGCCGCTGTACCCGATGATCGCCTCGCTGGACGTGGCCACGGCGATGATGGACGGTCCGCAGGGGCAGTGGCTGGTCGACGAGGCGGTGACCGAGGCGGTGCGGTTCCGCCAGGAGATGGTGCGCATCGGGCGGCGGATCGAGGCCGCCGGGGACCGGCCGCCCTGGTTCTTCGGCGTGTGGCAGCCGGCCGAGGTGACCGACCCGGAGAGCGGGGCGCGCCTGCCCTTCGACGAGGCCCCGGCTGATCTGCTGCGGACGGAACCGTCCTGCTGGCATCTCCGACCCGGGGCGGACTGGCACGGCTTCCCGGGGCTGACGGACGGCTACTGCATGCTCGACCCGATCAAGGTCACCCTGACCTGCCCGGGGATCAGCGCCGCGGGTGAGGTGTCCGACTGGGGCATTCCCGCGCGGGTGCTCACCGCGTATCTGGGGACGCGGAGCATCGTCGTGGAGAAGACCGACAGCTACACCACGCTGGTGCTGTTCTCCATGGGCATCACCAAGGGCAAGTGGGGCACGCTGCTGGACGCCCTGATGGACTTCAAGGACCTCTACGACGGTGGCGCGCCGCTGGACCGGGTGCTGCCCGCGCTGGTCGCCGAGCATCCGCGGCGCTACTCCGGGCGGAGCCTGCGCGAGCTGTGCCAGGAGATGCACGACCATCTGCGCGACCTCCGTCTGGTCGAGCTCCTCGACACCGCCTTCCGGGAGTTGCCGGAGCCCGTCGTCCCGCCCCAGCTGTGCTACCAGCGCCTGATCCGCGGCGGCACGGAGCGGATCCGTCTCACCGACGCGCCCGGCCGGGTCGCCGCGGCCATGGTCACGGTCACGCCGCCCGGCATCCCCGTCCTCATGCCGGGCGAGAGCGTCGGCGCCGCGGACGGTCCTCTGTTGCGGTACCTGACCGCGCTGGAGTCCTTCGACCGCCGCTTCCCCGGCTTCGGCAGCGAGACCCACGGGGTGGTCCGCGACCCCGACACCGGCGACTACCAGATCGAATGCCTCCGCCCGGACACGCCCGAGCGTGCCGACACCGCGACGACACCGGCCCAGCGAAGCGCCCCGGAGGGTGCCGAGCCGGTGGTGTGAGCCCGGGGCAGCGACGCCTTCACGCTCTGATACCCGGCCGGGCGCGAGTCTCGGCCGGGCCTGCCGACCCACGACGACTCTCATCGGACACGCCGGCGGCGCGGCGTACGGAGCGGCCGGGCACAGGCCCGGGCCGGGCCGGGCACAGGCGGCGTCGGCGGCGGACCGGGCTTGGAATCGGCGCTCGTCCGGATGCCCCCCTGAGGCACCGGTCGGACCACGTGCGGTCAGGCTCGCAGCGGACCGGCCTGGAATCGGCGTTCGCCCCCGAGTGTCCACTGAGGTGGCGGTCCGGAGCCGCCCGAGTCGGGAGCGGTGTCCGCCCCACTGATGCGCTGAGGCGCCGGGCCGGGGTGCAGGCCACGGCCAGGACACAGGCACTCACCCCCGCTGCCTGCCAAGGCCGGCCTCCCCCGCCCCCCTGCCCACTCACTCCCCTCCCCTCCCCTCCCCTCCCCTCCCCCAGGGGTGTCGTCTTCCGGGATCGCCCTGCATGATGGTCGGCCGACGCCCGATGGGTTCCGGTCGACCCCGGAGGCTCCGTCGGCGCCGTCCAGACACGTCCCATCCGATACGGAGTCACGCTCGTGCCCAGCAAGAAGGCCCTCGTCCGCCGCCCCAGCCCGCGTCTTGCCGAGGGGCTGGTGACCCACATCGAGCGGGAGAGGGTCGACGCCGACCTCGCGGTCGAGCAGTGGGAGGCGTACGTGGCGGCCCTGCGCACGCACGGCTGGGAGACCGTCGAGGTGGACCCGGCCGACGACTGCCCGGACTCGGTGTTCGTCGAGGACACGGTCGTGATGTACAAGAACGTGGCCCTGATCGCCCGCCCGGGCGCCGAGTCCCGGCGTGACGAGACCGCCGGGGTCGAGGAGGCCGTGGCCGGTCTGGGCTGCTCGGTGAACTGGATCTGGGAGCCGGGCACACTGGAGGGCGGCGACGTCCTGAAGATCGGCGACACGGTGTACGTGGGCCGGGGCGGACGCACCAACGCAGCCGGCGTCCAGCAGTTGCGGGCCGCTTTCGAACCGCTGGGCGCGCGGGTCGTCGCCGTACCGGTGACCAAGGTGCTGCACCTGAAGTCGGCCGTCACGGCGCTTCCCGACGGGACGGTCATCGGGCACATCCCGAAGATGGACGCGCCGTCGCTGTTCGCGCGCTTCCTGCCGGTGCCGGAGGAGGCCGGTTCGCACGTCGTGCTGCTCGGCGGTGACAAACTGCTGATGGCGGCCAGCGCGCCGAAGACCGCGGAGCTGTTCGCGGACCTCGGGTACGAACCGGTCGTCGTGGACATCAGCGAGTTCGAGAAGCTCGAGGGGTGTGTGACATGCCTCTCGGTGCGGCTGCGGGGGCTGTACGCCTGAGGAGGCGGGACGCCCCGTCCCAGCCTCTCGACCTGCGGCTCCCGGGGGCGGTGGGGCGCGGCTGAGCGCCCCCGCTGATCAGCGGCCTTTACAGCACCCTTAACCTACGGCATCGTAACCTACGGGAACGTAGCCTACGATGCCGTAGGTTACCGCTCACCGCTCGTACGCATGTCCCCCTGGAGAGTCCATGACGATCACCACTCCCCATCTCGGCAGCCCCGCCGGCGCCTGGACCGACGCTCAGCTGCTGTACGCACTGGAGGAAGTGGTCGAGCAGGAGCTCAACCGGCATCTGAAGGTCGCCAAGGACTGGATGCCGCACGAGTACGTGCCGTGGAGCGACGCGCGCAACTTCCCCGGCCTCTTCGAGGACGGCGAGGCCTGGGACAAGGAGCAGTCGAAGGTCACCGAGATCGGCCGCATCGCGCTCGTCGTGAACCTGCTGACCGAGGACAACCTGCCCAGCTACCACCACGAGATCGCCAGCCTCTTCGGCCGCGACGGCGCCTGGGGCACCTGGGTGCACCGCTGGACGGCCGAGGAGGGCCGGCACGGCATCGTGATGCGGGACTACCTGCTCGCCTCGCGCGCCGTGGACCCGGACAAGCTGGAGCAGTTCCGCATGTCGCACATGAGCGAGGGCTTCGAGTCGGACAACCGGCACTCGATGCTCCACTCGATCGCCTACGTCGCCTTCCAGGAGCTGGCCACCCGCATCTCGCACCGCAACACCGGCCACCAGTCCGGCGACCCGGTCTGCGACCGCATGCTGGCCCGCATCGCGACCGACGAGAACCTGCACATGGTCTTCTACCGCAACCTCCTGAAGTCGGCGTTCGAGCTCGCCCCCGACCTGACCATGCAGGCCGTACGGGACGTGGTCGTGAACTTCCGGATGCCCGGCCACGGCATCCCCGGCTTCGAGCGCGCCGCCGCGCAGATGGCGATCGGCGAGGTCTACAACCTGCGCATCCACCACGACGACGTACTCCAGCCGGTGCTGCGCTTCCTGAAGATCATGGAGATCGACGGCCTGGGTGCCGAGGGCCGCAAGGCACAGGAGGAACTCGGCCTGTACATGGGCGGCCTGGACAGCGAGGCGACGAAGTTCGACGAGAAGCTGGCCGCGCGCAAGGCCCGCATGGCGGCCCGGGCCGGCGCCACCGGCGCCTGACGGCCGACCCGGTCCGTCCGGCCGCACGACTCAAAGGCCCCGACCGCCACGAGCGGCCGGGGCCCCGGCGTTCCGCACGCCCTCCCGCCCCCCCCCGGGCAGGAGCACGCGGCTAGCGCGACGTACGCCGCAGTTCCAGCCGCTCCTTCTCCGACAGACCGCCCCAGACACCAAAGCGCTCGTCGTTGTCCATCGCGTACTCGAGGCAGGCGTCACGGATCGGGCACAGGCCGCAGATCCGCTTGGCCTCCCGTACCGAACTGCCGGGCTCGGGGAAGAAGAAGTCCGCCCCGGTCTGCGCGCACAACGCCTCCTGCTGCCAGGCGAGTTCGGGCGAGATCATGGTGTCGATGTGCATGGCCAGAAGCGTTCCGGACGGCGAAAAACGTTCGATCAACGCGGGATCAACACCGCATTGACGGGCCTCCGGCCACCTTGATGGTCGCCCGCCGGACGGGCCGACGCACGGCGGCGCGCGGAATCCCGGCATCACGCCCCGGCGGCGCTCCGGCGGCGCTTGTCAGTGGGCGGTGCGAGACTCGGCAGAGCAGACGACGGAACCTGTGCGAGGAGACCGACGATGCTCACCACCCGTTATGTGACCGGCGCTCCGAACTGGATCGATCTCGGCACCCCCGACATCGAGGGCGCCGCCGCCTTCTACGGCGCCCTGTTCGGCTGGCGGTTCCAGCCGGGTGGGCCCGAGGTCGGCGGATACGGCCTCTTCCAGCTCGACGGCAGGACCGCCGCCGGTGGCATGCAGACCACCCCGGAGCAGGGCCCGCCCTCCTGGACGGTGTACTTCCAGGCCCCGGACGCGGACGCCACGGCGCGGGCGGCCGGGCAGGCGCACGGCTCGGTGCGGATACAGCCGATGGACGTGCAGGACCTGGGCCGCATGGCGATCCTCGCCGACCAGGCCGGGGTGCCCTTCGGCCTGTGGCAGCCGGGCCGCAACAAGGGCCTGGACGTCGTCCGGGAGCCCGGCTCGCTGTGCTGGCTGGAGCTGTACACGGCGGACGTCCCGGCCGCTGCCGCCTTCTACCACTCGGTGCTCGGCCTGGAGACCTTCGGCGTCGACTTCCCCGGCGGTACCTACACCACCCTCGTCCCGGCCGGGGAGAGCGAGGACGCCATGTTCGGCGGCGTCGTCCCGCTGGCCGACGCCCCGGCCGAGGAGGAGGCGCACTGGCTGCCGTACTTCGAGGTCACCGACCCGGACACCACCGTCGCCCGGGCCCGGGAACTGGGCGGCGCGGTCCGGATGCCCGCCACGGACCTGCCGGACGTGGGCCGCATCGCCAAGCTCACGGATCCCTACGGGGCGCGTTTCGCGGTGATCCGCAGCGAGCCGCAGCCGGGCTGAGGCACATCCGCCGGACCAGAGGGCTACGCGGACGCCCGCCGGACCAGCGTGGTCGGCAGCACGACGCTGGAAGGTGCGCCGCCGACGCCCTCCTGAGGAGCACCGCGGTCGAGCCCCCGCAGCAGCAGGCGCGCCATCAGGCGGCCCATCTCCTCGATGTCCTGACGCACCGTCGTGAGGGGCGGATCGGTCTGTTCCGCGACGGGCAGCATGTCGTCGAAGCCGATCACGGCGACGTCGTCGGGGACCCGCCGTCCGGCCTCGCGCAGGACGCGCAGCGCCCCCGCGGCGGTGAGGTCGTTGGCGGCGAAGACAGCGTCCAGGTCCGGGCAGCGGCCGAGGAGCTCGCGCATCGCCCGCTCGCCCCCGGCGGGGGTGAAGTCGGCCTCGGCGATCAGCCGCGGGTCGGCGTCCACCATGACGTCCCGGTAGCCGTCCAGCCGGTCCACGGCGGACGTCTGGTCGAGGGCGCCGGTGATGTGCGCGATACGGGTGCGGCCGAGGCCGGCCAGGTGGCGGACGGCGTCACGGGCGCCGCCGCGGTTGTCGCTGTCGACGTACAGCACGCCGCGCCGGTCTCCGCTCCAGCCGGGCCGCCCGCCGAAGACGGTGGGGACGCCGGCCCGCTGGATCAGCTGCGGCAGCGGGTCGTCGAGGTGCAGGGAGAAGACGAGGGCCCCGTCGACATGCCCGCCGGCGAGGTACCGGCCGACCCGGGTGTGGTCGTCCCGGCCCTCCGTGAGCAGCAGGACGAGCTGGTTGTCGTGGGCCGTGAGTTCCTTGCTGATGCCGCGCAGCTGGAGCGCGAAGAACGGGTCGGCGAACACGCGGGTCTCCGGTTCGGCGACGACGACCGCGATCGCGTCGTGCCGCCGGGTCACCAGGCTGCGGGCCGCCTGGTTGGGCACGTACCCGAGCTCCTCCACCGCCTTGCGGACCCGCTCGACGAGGATGTCCCTGACTCCGTCACCGCCGTTGACCACGCGGGAGACGGTGGCCCGCGAGACACCGGCCCGGGCGGCCACGGCCTCCAGCGTGGGACGCGGCGCTGTGTCGGTCACTTCGGGGCTCCTCACCTGCGGTTGCGGATCAGGATAGCCCCGGCCGCACCGGGTGGTGAGAGCGCTCTCGTGGCCGCGCGACCGTCAGTGCTCGTGCTCCCGCCGATCGTGCCCGGAGTGATCACCCCCGTGCTCGTGCGGGTCGTAGCCGGGAATCGTGCCGTCCGGCTTCTTCACCAGGAACAGACCCACCATCCCCATGTCGGAGTGGCTCTGCACATGGCAGTGGTACATCCAGGCACCGGCGCCGACCCCCTCCCCCGCGATCACCTGGAAGCCGAACGAGTCGGCCGGGCCCGTGATCTTGTTGTCGATGACCTGGCTGGGGTCGTCGGGGCCGGTCAGCATGCCGGTGCGGTTGTCCGCCCAGCGGTGACCGTGCATGTGGAACGTGTGGTAGAACTCGCCGTGCGTGATCACGATGAACTCGACGCGATCACCCACCGTGGCCTCGAAGTCGGGCCCGGAGTGCGGCGGCCTGTTGTTGATGAGCATGTCGTTGAAGACGACCGTGTGCGTGCGGTCCGGCAGGACGTCACCCTTGCGGCGGACGATGACCGGGCCGAACAGGCCCTTCTGGAGCCCCTGCGTGCCGTGGTCCGTGCCGACGACGTGGTCGTGGTAGTGCCAGTAACCCGCGCTGCCCGCCCGCCAGGTGCCGTCCTTGCGGCGGCCGGGGGCATGGGTGCGCCAGGTGTAGGTGCGGGTGCCGCCCGGCTCGACATGGCTCCGGTTCAGCTTCGTGCCGTCGCTGGTGATCTCGTAGTCCAGGCCGTGAACGTGCAGGCTCACCGGCACGTCCATGGTGTTCTCGAACTCGATGTGCAGCGTGTCGCCCTCGTTGAGCTCGATGAGCGGGCCGGGGACGGTCGCCTTGCCCTTCTCCAGGCCGTAGCCCATCTGCCCGTCGGCGAGCTTCTCGGCGTACAGCTTGATGCGCTTCACCTCGCCCCCGGCCGGTGCCGTCCTGGCCGGCCGGTCCGCGCCGATGGCCTCGGGCGCCACGGACAACGATGTCGCGACGGCCGCGCCGCCCAGCAGGACCCGCCGGTTGAAGCTGCGTCTGTCCATGCGGAACTCCCCACCCTGGTAAGGCTTTTACGACAGACGTACCTGTGATGAACCTGTGAGACGGTACCGGCCGCGCTCCTGTTTATCCACACTCAAGACAAAGTTGGGGCCATCCCGGTCATAGGTATTGGCGAGCCGTGCAAAGGGGTTTAGCTTCCTTGGCGGTGTTGCTGTGACCGAGGAGGTGCCCATGCACTTACGAGGGTTGAGCAAGGGAAGACGTGTCCGGGCGGCCTCCGTGGCCGCCGGAGTCCTGACCGCCGGACTGCTGTCCGGGCCCGCGCACGCGGGCCCGCATCCGGAACCCCCGCTGACAACGATGTCGATCAAGTCGCCGCCGGGTGGCGCGAATGTACGGGTGCTGATCTTCCACGGTTCCGCGGCGGCCGGGGAGGAGTCGCCGGTCGTGAACGCCGGGATCGAGGCCATCGAGGAGATCGGGCTGTCGGGGCCGGCGAACCGGCGTTTCAAGGTCGAAGCCAGCGATGATCCCTCGGTGTTCACCAACGACAAGAGACTCGGCCGCTTCAACGCGATCGTGTTCCTCACCGGCGGGGGCGACGTCCTCGACGCGGAACAGGAGGCGGGCCTTGAGGCCTACATGGAGGCCGGCGGCGGGTTCGTCGGCATCCATGACGCGGCGCGCGCGGAGCCGTACTCGGACTGGTTCACCGGTCTGGTGGGGGCGCGGCCGGCCGCGTCGAACCCGGCGGCCGTCCAGCGGGCGACGGTGGAGGTCGGCGACCGCCGGCATCCGGCCACCCAGGAGCTTCCGGTGCAGTGGAAGCGCCCGGACAAGTGGCTGAACTGGGTGAAGAACCCGTCGGGTGAGGTCCACACGGTGGCCCGGGTCCGGGAGTCGAGCTACCAGCCGGGAGCGGGTGCCAACGGCTGGGATCACCCGGTCAGTTGGTGCCGGGACTACGACGGCGGCCGCTCCTTCTACACCGGCATGGGCGGCACGGTGTCGTCGTACGACGAGACCGACTTCCGGGCCCATCTGCGCGGCGCGCTGATGTGGACGACGCGCCTGGAGCAGGCCGACTGCAAGGCGACCATCAACGCCAACTACACGGCGGAGCGGCTGACCAAGCCCAACCAGCCGGGGCAGAACGACCAGATCGGCGAGCCGCACGGCCTGGTCACCGCGCCCGACGGCCGGGTGTTCTACATCGGCCGGGGCGGTGCCGACTCCTCGCAGCCCGTGGTCACCGACTGGAACAACCCCGACATCGGCAAGGGCAAGGGCGAGATCCACGTCTACGACCCGAAGACCAAGCAGGTCACGCTCGCGGGTGCGCTCACCGTCTTCGGCAACAAGGGCGGCGGCGACGAGCTGGTCAAGGTCGAGGAAGGGCTGCTCGGGATCGAGCTGGACCCGGAGTTCGAGCAGAACGGCTGGGTGTACCTGCACTACACGCCCCACTCGCAGATCAACCGGGACACGCGGATGGCCGAGCGGCGGGTCTCCCGCTTCACGCTCGACCGGGCGACCAACAAGCTGGACCTGGGCAGCGAGAAGGTACTGCTGAAGTGGCCGGTGCAGATCCACAGTTGCTGCCACTCGGGCGGCGGGATGGCCTGGGACTCCAAGGGCAACCTGTACATCGCCACCGGTGACAACAACTCCAGTGGCTTCAGCGGCGGTTACTCGGGCAACAACCCGCAGCCGAACTACAAGGGCGTCTCCTTCGCGGACGCGCGCCGCACGGCCGGCAACACCAACAACCTCAACGGCAAGATCCTGCGCATCCACCCGGAGCCGGACGGGACGTACACCCTCCCCGAGGGCAACCTCTTCACCGGGAGGGAGACCGACGAGGGCGGCGGCAAGACGCGCGGCGAGATCTATGTGATGGGGGTCAGGAACCCCGCCCGCATCTTCGTCGACAAGTCGACCGACGTGCTCTACGCGGGCTGGGTCGGCCCGGACGCGAGCGCGCCCTCGACGACCTGGGGCCCGGCCAAGTACGACACGTTCGCCGCCATCACGAGGGCGAGCAACCGGGGCTGGCCGTACTGCATGGGCAACAAGCAGCCCTACCGGGACCGCAATCTGCCGGATCCGTCCCAGCCGCTCGGCTGGTACGACTGCGACCACCCGAAGAACGAGTCGCCGAACAACGACGGTCTGGTCAACCTGCCGCCCGTCACCGGCAACAACATCTGGTACTCGCCGCAGGGCGGCGCGCCGGACTACCCGCGGGACGCGAACGGTGTCCCGTCGTACAAGCCGGAGCAGGCGACGTACCGGCTGCCCTGGCTGAAGGGCGGCGGGCAGGCCGCGATGAACGGTCCGGTCTACCGGTACGACACGGTCGCGGCGGACAGTGCCGTCAAGTGGCCGGCGTACTGGGACGGCAAGTGGTTCGTCGGCGACTTCTACGACGCCGACCAGCCGCGCAACGCGGTGCTCATGGACCCGAAGACGCAAGGGGACGGCGGTCTGCCGGTGCACTCGGAGTCGCTGAAGAAGATCGTGCCGGTCGGCAATGACGGCATCAAGAACCTCATGGACTGGAAGTTCGGTCCGGACGGCGCGCTGTACGTGCTCGACTACGGGCGCGGCTTCTTCACCTCGGACTCCAAGTCGGCCCTGTGGCGGGTCACCTACAAGGGCGGCGGGCCCACCCCGGCCGCCGGTCAGCTGGCGAGGGGGAGCGAGTGATCCGGCAACGAAGAATCTGGGCCGCCCTGCTGGCCGCCCTGCTCGTGATGCTCGGCGTGCAGGCGACGCCCGCGGCCGGGCAAACGAAGGCACCGGCCGCCGAACAGGTCCTCACCTGGACGGCCGGCAACGACATCGACAAGTACCTCTCGGCGCCGAAGACGGCGGTCGCCGGCAGCGCGACGATCGTGTTCGAGAACAGCGTGGCCACCGGCAACACCACGGGCATGCCGCACACGCTGACGTTCGTGACCAGCGACCCCGAGTTCAACAACGACGTGCAGCTGAACATCCTGGCCAACCCGAACGACGCCCAGGGCGGCAAGCACACCGCCCAGGTCACGCTCACGCCCGGCCGGTACTTCTACCACTGCACGATCCCGGGCCACGGCCAGATGCAGGGCATCCTCACGGTGACCGAGGGCACCGGCGAGGACACCACCGCGCCCGAGGCGTCGGCCCATGTGAGCGGGACGCAGAACACGCAGGGCCAGTACGTCGGTTCGGCGAGCGTGGCGATCCACGCCACCGACGTGGGCGGCTCCGGGCTCGACCGGATCGAGTACGCGATCGGTGACACGGGTGCCTGGCAGCCGTACACCGCGCCGGTCGTGATCGACCAGGTCGGCGACCACAAGGTCCGCTACCGTGCCTTCGACAAGGCGGGCAACGTCTCCGCCGAGAAGAGCACCGCCTTCACGGTCGTGGCGCCGCAGTCGGACGACACGACCGCGCCGGAGACCTCGGCGACGGTGAGCGGTGAGCGCAACCCGGACGGGGCGTACATCGACATGGCGACGGTCACCGTCTCCGCGTCCGACACGGGCTCCGGGGTCAACACGATCGAGTACGCCGTCGGCACCGGTGCCTGGCAGCCGTACACCGCGCCCGTGATGGTGCACCAGGTGGGCGCCCACACCGTCCGCTACCGTGCCACGGACAAGGCGGGCAACGTGGCGGCCGAGAAGAGCGTGCGGTTCACGGTCGTCGCGGCGCCGCCGCAGGACACCACCGCGCCGGTGACGGGCGTGACCGTGGAGGGCACGAAGAACTCCGACGGCGCGTACGTCAACAGCGCCCGGGTGACCGTCACGGCGACCGACGAGCACGGCTCGGGGGTCGAGAGGATCGAGTACTCGCTGGACGGCGGTCCGTACCTGGCGTACACGGCTCCGGTGGTGGTCGACCGGGCGGGCGCGCACACCGTGGCGTACCGGGCGACCGACAAGGCCGGCAACACGTCGGCGGCGCGTACGGTGACCTTCACGGTGGTCTCCGGGCAGGTCCCGGCGCCGGACTGCCCGGAGTACGACGAGCGGTTGACGGTGATCGTCGGCACGGTCGACTCCGGCGTGCGCAACCGGGTCACCGACAACCGGTGCCGGATCGGCGAGCTGATCGAGGACGAGAAGGAGTGGACGTCCCACGCGCTGTTCCTCAAGCACGTGACGTCCGTCCTCGACGCGCTGCTGAAGGAGGGCGTGATCGACCAGCGCGAGTACAACGCCATCCGCAAGGCCGCCCGCCAGTCCGGCATCGGCAAGCCGGGGCAGACCGAGGGCTATCGGGCGATCTTCGACGGCAGTGCCGAGTCGTTCGCCGAGTGGCAGCAGGTGGGGGGCGGTTCGTTCGCGCTGAACCCCGACAGGACGATCACCTCCAGCACCACGACGCCCGGCATGGGCATGCTGTGGTTCCCGCAGCGCAAGTACGGCGACTTCTCGTTGCGGCTCCAGTGGCGTGACGACGCTCCCGGCACCGGCAACGCCAACTCGGGCGTCTTCGTGCGCTTCCCCTGGGTCCACGACCACCCGGAGGAGTCACGGCCCGAGTGGGTCGCCATCAAGTACGGGCACGAGGTGCAGGTGCTCGACCGGCCCGACGGCGACATGTACAAGACGGGCTCGATCTACGGATTCGACCGGGTGGGCCTCGCCGGCGCCGGTGTGACGCAGAAGGGCACCTGGAACGACTACGAGATCCGCGTGGTCGGCCAGCACTACTCGGTGTACCGCAACGGGGTGCTGGTCAACGAGTTCGACAACACCGGCGGCCAGGAGTTCACCCCGCCCCGCTCGGACGACCCGGGCACGGACGGGCGGCGGTTCGCCTCCGGCTACATCGGGCTCCAGGTGCACGGCACGACGGACGTGGTCTCGTACCGGGACATCCGGATCAAGGAACTGTAGAGATCACGAAGCCGCAGGAGGCTTCTCCTTGCGGGCCCTGCTCGGCTGTACCCGCCTCGGTTCCCCGGGCATCTTCGGATACTCGGGCGGGTACGGCAGGTCTCCCAGCCCGTGGTCGTGTTCGTCGCGGCGGGCGAGGTCGAGCAGGGCCTCAAGGGAGTAGCGGTGGTCGTCCATGTCCGCGTGCACGTCGCCGAGTTCGGCGAAGCGCGCGGGCATGGTCGCGAGGTCGAAGTCCTGGGGGTGCGCGACCCCCACCTCGTCCCAGCGCAGGGGCGCGGAGACGGGGGCGTGCGGGCGGGGGCGTACGGAGTAGGCGGAGGCGATCGTGCGGTCGCGTGCCGTCTGGTTGTAGTCCAGGAAGATGCGCTTGCCCCGCTCCTCCTTCCACCACTTGATGGTCACCTGCTCCGGCATCCGCCGCTCCATCTCCCGGCCGACGGCGATGGCGGCGCGCCGGACCTGCGTGAAGGTCCAGCGCGGTTCGATGGGCACGAAGACGTGCAGGCCCCGGCCGCCGGAGGTCTTGGGGAAGCCGCGCAGTCCGCCGAACTCGTCGAGGACGGCGCGCAGTTCGTGGGCGGCGCGGACGGCGTCCTCGTAGTCGGTGCCGGGCTGCGGGTCGAGGTCGATGCGGAGTTCGTCCGGGCGGTCGACGTCGTCGCGGCGGACCGGCCAGGGGTGGAAGGTGAGCGTGCCGAACTGGGCGGCCCACACCACGGCACCGACCTCGGTGGGGCACATCTCGTCGGCGCTGCGGCCGCTGGGGAAGGTGATGTGCGCGGTCGGGATCCAGTCGGGCATGTTCTTCGGCGCCCGCTTCTGGAAGAAGTTCTCGCCGTTCACGCCCTCGGGGTAGCGCTCCAGGGTGGTGGGGCGGTCGCGCAGGGCGCGCAGGATGCCGGGGCCGACGGCCAGGTAGTAGCGGGCGAGGTCCAGCTTGGTGAAGCCGCGCTCGGGGAAGAACACCTTGTCCGGGCTGGACAGCCGTACGGTCCGGCCACCCGCCTCCAGCTCCACCGCGTCACCCATGCGAGCCACGGTAGGCGTACCCCGCACACCTCGCACATCGGGCGCACTCCGTCATATGGGCGCAGAATCGGACCATGGATCTGCCGGTGATGCCCCCTGTGCTGCCGATGCTCGCCAAGTCCGTGGCGGCGATCCCGGCGGGCATGCAGTACGAGGCGAAGTGGGACGGGTTCCGGGCGATCGTCTTTCGCGACGGGGACGAGGTCGAGCTCGGCAGCCGTACCGGCAAGCCTTTGACCAGGTATTTCCCCGAGCTGGTGACGGCCGTGCGGGAGCGGTTGCCCGAGCGCTCGGTGGTGGACGGGGAGATCGTGATCGCCCGGGAGGGGCGGCTGGACTTCGACGCGCTGACGGAGCGGATCCACCCCGCGGACTCGCGGGTGCGGATGCTGGCCGAGCGGACACCGGCCTCGTTCGTCGCCTTCGATCTGCTGGCGCTGGGGGACGAGTCGCTGATGGACGTCCCGCTGACCGAGCGGCGGGAACTGCTGGACAGGGAACTCTCGGGGGTGACCGCGCCGGTGCACCTGGCTCCGGCGACCACCGACATCGAGGTGGCGCGGAACTGGTTCGAGCAGTACGAGGGGGCGGGTCTGGACGGGGTCATCGCCAAGCCGCTGACCGTGCGCTACCGGCCGGACGAGCGCGCCATGTTCAAGATCAAGCACGAGCGGACGGCGGACGTGGTCGTCGCCGGGTACCGCCTGCACAAGAGCGGCCCCGTGGTGGGCTCGCTGCTGCTCGGCCTGTACGACGACCGGGGCACCCTCCAGCACGTGGGCGTGTCCGCCGCGTTCCCGATGAAGCGGCGCGCCGAGCTGGTGGAGGAGCTGGAGCCGCTGCGCATGGACGATGTCCGGGGGCATCCCTGGGCGGCCTGGTCCGAGGAGGCGGCGCACGAGACGGCACGGCTGCCCGGCGCGCCCAGCCGCTGGTCGGCCAAGAAGGACCTGTCGTGGGTGCCGCTGCGGCCGGAGCGGGTGGCCGAGGTGGCCTACGACCACATGGAGAACGGGCAGCGCTTCCGGCACACCGCCCGTTTCCGCCGCTGGCGCCCGGACCGGACGCCGGAGAGCTGCACCTACGCGCAGCTTCAGGAGCCGGTCCGCTACGACCTGGCGGAGATCCTCGGCGTCTAGGGTCGGTCAGGGCTGCATGAGGACCTTGACCGCGCCGTCCTGCTTGCGCTGGAACATCTCGTACGCGTGCGGGGCCTCCGACAGCGGCACCCGGTGGGTCGCGAAGTCCTCGACGCCGAGCGGGTCCTCGTCGGTCAGGTACGGGATGATGTCGTCACTCCAGCGGCGGACGTTGGCCTGGCCCATGCGCATCTGGATCTGCTTGTCGAACAGGGTGAGCATCGGCATCGGGTCGGCCATGCCGCCGTACACGCCGGACAGCGAGATGGTGCCGCCGCGGCGCACCAGATCGATGGCGGTGTAGAGGGCGGCGAGGCGGTCGATGCTGAAGCGTTCGGCGAACGGGCCGCTCAGCTTGCGGGGCATGATCGCCGTGGCCTGCTGGGCGAGCTTGGCCGCCGCGCTGCCGTGGGCCTCGGTGCCGACCGCGTCGATCACGGCGTCGGGCCCGCGGCCGTCGGTCTCGTCGCGGATCGCGGCCACGAGTTCCTTCTCATGATCGAATGACCTGAGGTCGTACGTCTCGACGCCCCGCTCGCGGGCCCGGCGCAGCCGCTCCGGGACCAGGTCAACACCGAACACCCGGCCCGCGCCCTTGACCTGGGCGACGCGGCAGGCCATGTCGCCGATGGGTCCGAGGCCGAGCACGGCGATGCTGCCGCCCTGCGGGACGTCGGCGTAGGCGACCGCCTGCCAGGCGGTGGGCAGGACGTCGGAGAGGTAGACGAAACGGTCGTCGGGCGGGCCCTCCGGCACCTTGATCGGGCCGTACTGCGCCTGCGGGACACGCAGGTACTCGGCCTGGGCGCCCGGCACCGCGCCGTACAGGCGGGTGTAGCCGAACAGGGCGGCGCCCATGCCCTCGCCGTGCACCTGGGTGGTCTCGCACTGGGTGGGCAGGCCGGTGAGGCACATCCAGCAGTTGCCGCAGGCGATCTGGAAGGGCACCACGACCCGGTCCCCGGCCTGGAGGTCCGGGACACCGGCGCCGACCTCCTCGACGATGCCGATGGGCTCGTGGCCGAGGATGTCCCCGGGGGTCATGAACGGCGTCAGCACCTCGTACAGGTGCAGGTCGGACCCGCACAGCCCGGTGGAGGTGACGCGGATGACCGCGTCCGTCGGTTCCTGGATCTCCGGATCGGGCACCGTCTCCACCCGGACGTCCCGCTTGCCCTGCCAGGTCACAGCCCTCATCGCCTCGCGCTCCCTCCGTCAGCGTGCGCGTCCGTCGGCCGGTCGGCGAGGCCCGGGTACCCGAGCCTCCCGCACCGAACCTTGGGCCGATCGACGGACGAAGCGGAGATCCTCCGTCAAAATCAGTCTGGTATGGCCATCGATGGACATATAAGTGCACAATCAAGACACATCGATGACATGGGGCCGGTGGCGACCGTGGGCAGGGAACGAGGGGCGCGCGGACGGCGCGCCACGACGACAGCGGCGCTGCTCGCCGCCACGGTGACGGCCGCCCTGGCGGCGGGCTGCACCAGCGGGGGCGGCCCCGTCGACGACGGACGGGGAACCTCCCGACAGCCGGAGCCGGGCACGTCGGCAGCGGCGACCGGCTCCTCCGTGCTCGCCGTCAAGCTCGACAACGCCCCCGCGGCCCGGCCGCACACCGGCGTCGACGCCGCGGACGTGGTGTACGCGGAGCAGGTCGAGGGCGGGCTGAGCCGCCTGATGGCGGTGTACGCGACGCGGTTGCCCGAGGCGGTCGGCCCGGTGCGCAGCGCACGCGAGTCGGATCTGGAGCTGTTGCGCCAGTTCGACCGGCCCACGCTCGCCTTCTCCGGCGCGCAGAAGAAGCTCCTGCCGCTGATCGACCGGGCACCACTGCGGGCAAAGACGCCGGGCAACGCCCCCGACGCCTTCTTCCGCGGCGGCGGCAAGCCCGCCCCGCACAACCTCTACCTGCGACCCGAGCGGATCGTGCCCGAGGACCCCGGCCAGGCCGCCCTGACCACCGGTTTCCACTACGGCTCGGCCCCGGCCGGCGGCACGGCGACGACCTCGCAGACGGTGCGCTACCCGGCGGCCCGTTTCACCTTCACCTGGTCGGATTCCCAGGACCGCTGGCTGGTCGGCATGGACGGCGCGCCCGCCACCACGGCCGACGGGAAGCGGATGGCCGCCGCGACGGTCGTCGTGCAGTACGTGAAGGTGCGCGAGTCCGCCTTCCGCGACTTCCTCGGCAACAACACGCCCTACACCGAGACGGTGGGCTCCGGAAAGGCCGAGGTGTTGCGCGACGGGCGGGCCTACGACGTGAACTGGAAGCGCGAGGGCGCCACGGACGGCACGGCGTTCACCACCGGTGACGGCACACCGGTGAACTTCGCGAAGGGCCAGGTGTGGGTGGTGTACGCCAAGGCGTCCTGACCTGCGTGCGGCGCCCGTCAGCGGGGCGCCGCCAGGGACTCCCCCGGGTTGCGCAGCCCCTCGGCCGCGTCCGCGACACGCCGGATGAGGTCGAAGAACAGCGTCCGCTCGTCGGAGGTCAGCGGGGCGAGGAACACCTGGTTCATCCGGGCGGTGCGCAGGGTCAGCTTGCGGTGGGTCCGCACGCCCTCGTCCGTGAGGCGCAGCAGGAAACGGCGGCCGTCCTCCGGGTCGCGGACCTTGTCGAGAAGTCCGCGCCGGCTGAGCCGGCTGATCACCTCGGCGATGGTCGACCGGTCCAGGCCCACCCGCTCCCCCACCGTGCGCTGGTCCAGCCCGGGCTCGTCGACGAGCGTGTTGAGGACCGCGTACTGGGGCGAGGTGATCTCCTCGGAGACCATCGTGTTCCACAGCAGGTAGTGCGCCTGCTGAAGCCGCCGGGCCAGGTGCCCGGGGTGGGTGGTGAGGTCCGCCGCCGCCATGTGCACCCCTCGCTCGTAATCGTAGGTGCACTGAACAATACCCGGCCGCTCCCGGACTGTCTGCCGTCCTCACCAAGGACCGGAGGTGGATACACCGAGGTCTTGACGCCCTGCCGTCCCGATGGCAGCGTGAGAGGAGCTTCGCGGAAATACTCAGTGCCCTGACTAAATCGGGTCGGGTCGCTCGGAAGAGATGGGGCTTCTCGGATGGACAAGGTGGTCGCCACAGCCCTGGAGGCGGTGGCCGACGTCCCGGACGGCGCGTCACTCGCGGTGGGCGGTTTCGGGCTGAGCGGTGTGCCGAACGTGCTGATCGGGGCGCTGTACGAGCGCGGGGTGGCCGGGTTGTCGGTGGTCTCCAACAACTGCGGGGCGATGGAGTCGGGCCTGGCGGTGCTGCTGGCCGCCGGCCGGATCGCCCGGGTGACGGGCTCCTACATCGGCGCCAACAAGGAGTTCGCCCGGCAGTACCTGGCCGGTGAGCTGGAGGTCGAGCTGATCCCGCAGGGCACGCTGGCCGAGCGGCTGCGGGCGGGCGGCGCCGGGATCCCCGCCTTCTACACCCCGGCCGGGGTGGGCACGCAGGTCGCCGAGGGAGGGCTGCCGTGGCGCTACGACGGCTCCGGGGGTGTCGCGGTGGCCTCGCCGGCCAAGGAGGTCCGGGAGTTCGACGGGACGGAGTACGTGCTGGAGCGGGGCATCCGCACCGACTTCGCCCTGGTCCGGGCCGCGAAGGGCGACCGGCACGGCAACCTGGTCTTCAACAAGTCCGCCCGGAACTTCAACCCGCTGGCCGCGATGGCCGGACGGGTCACGGTCGCCGAGGTGGAGGAGCTGGTGGAGCCCGGGGAGATCGACCCGGACGCGGTGCATCTGCCGGGGATCTTCGTGCAGCGGGTGCTCGCGCTCACCCCTGAGCAGGCGGCGGACAAGAAGATCGAGCAGCGGACGGTGAGTTCCTGATGGCCTGGAGTCGCGAGGAGATGGCCGCGCGGGCGGCCCGGGAGCTGAGGGACGGCCAGTACGTCAACCTCGGCATCGGCCTGCCGACCCTCATCCCCAACTACCTCCCCGAGGGGGTCGAGGTCGTCCTCGAATCCGAGAACGGCATCCTGGGCACGGGTCCGTACCCCACCGAGGACGCCGTCGACCCGGACCTGATCAACGCCGGGAAGGAGACGGTCACGGTCCTGCCGGGCGCGTCCTTCTTCGACTCGGCGCTGTCGTTCTCGATGATCCGGGGCGGGCACATCGACGTGGCGGTGCTCGGTGCCATGCAGGTGTCCGAGCGGGGCGACCTGGCCAACTGGGCGATCCCGGGCAAGCTGATCACCGGGATCGGCGGGGCCATGGACCTGGTGCACGGGGCCCGTACGGTCGTCGTCGTCATGACCCACACCGCCAAGGACGGCTCGCCGAAGATCCTCACCGAGTGCGCCCTGCCGCTGACCGGCAAGGGGTGCGTGAACCGGATCATCACCGACCTCGGCGTCCTGGACGTCACCGACGACGGACTCGTCCTGGTCGAGACCGCGCCGGGCGTGACCGCCGCCGAGATCGCCGCCAAGACCGACGCCGAACTGACCGTGCCGGAGGGCGTGAAGTGAAGGACGTCTACATCGTCGACGCGGTCCGCACGCCGATCGGCCGCTACAACGGCGCACTGGCCGGCGTGCGTCCGGACGACCTGGCCGCGCACGCCATCCGCCAACTCCTCGCCCGCACTCCCCGGTTGGACCCGGGACGGATCGAGGACGTGTACTTCGGCAACGCCAACGGCGCCGGTGAGGAGAACCGCAACGTCGGCCGGATGGCCGCCCTGCTCGCGGGCCTGCCCACCTCCGTGCCGGGCGTGACCGTCAACCGGCTGTGCGCGTCCGGCCTGGAGGCCGTGATCCAGGCGGCCCGCGCCATCGCGCTCGGCGACGCCTCGATCGCGCTGGCCGGCGGGGTCGAGTCGATGACCCGGGCGCCGTACGTCCTGCCGAAGAGCGACAAGCCCTTCCCGGCCGGGCACACCGAGCTGTACTCCACCACCCTCGGCTGGCGCATGGTCAACCCGCGCATGGAGCCGCAGTGGACCATCCCGCTGGGCGAGTCGGCCGAACTCATCGCCGACAAGCACAAGATCGGCCGCGATCAGCAGGACGAGTTCGCGCTGGCCTCCCATGAGAAGGCCGCACAGGCTCAGCGGGCCGGCTCATTCGATGGCGAGCTGGCGCCCGTGGCGATCCCTCAGCGCAAGGGCGACCCGGTGGTCTTCGCCGCCGACGAGTGTGTCCGTCCGGACGCGTCCCTGGCGGCGATGGCCAGGCTGAAGCCGTCGTTCCGCAAGGAGGGCGGCACGGTGACGGCGGGCAACGCGTCGCCACTCAACGACGGGGCGGCGGCGCTGCTGCTGGTCGACGAGGAGGGGTTGAGGGCGACTGGGCGTGAGCCGCTGGCCCGGGTGTCCGCCACCGGCGTCTCCGCGATCGACCCGCACTACTTCGGGCTGGCGCCCGTGGAGGCGGTGAACCGGGCTCTGTCCAAGGCGGGCAGGGGATTCGACGAGCTGTCCGTGCTGGAGCTGAACGAGGCCTTCGCGGCGCAGGTGCTGGGGTGTGTGGCCGAGTGGCCGGAGTTCGATCCCGCGATCCTCAACCCGCAGGGTGGTGCGATCGCGCTCGGGCATCCGCTGGGTGCGTCCGGGGCTCGGCTCGCCGGCACGGTTGCGCATCAGCTGGCCCGGCGTGGCGGCGGTGTGGGTGTGGCCACGCTGTGCATCGGAGTGGGCCAAGGACTCGCCCTCGTCCTGGAACGCTAGGCATCCCGCGCGGCTGCGGGCCGTCCGTAGCTGGTCGCGCAGTTCCCCGCGCCCCTTCGGGGCGCGATCCTCGCCCCCCTCGACGAGAACCGTACGAACCTCTGGGACCCCCATGACTCTCACTCAGCACGACATCGACCAGGAGATCGCGGCCGAGCGTGCCGCGTACGAGAAGCGGCTCGCGGACGGCGGGCCCGTGGAGCACAAGCCGCGCCGCGGCTACGCCCCGTACCGCTCCTCCGTGCTCCGCCACCCGAAACAGCCGCCGGTCACGATCGACGTCAGCAAGGACCCGGAGCTGGTGGAGCTGGCCTCCCCGGCCTTCGGGGAGCGGGACGTCACCGAGATCGACAACGACCTCACCCGGCAGCACAACGGTGAGCCGATCGGCGAGCGCATCACCGTCTCCGGGCGGCTGCTCGACCGCGACGGGCGCCCCGTGCGGGGCCAGCTCGTGGAGATCTGGCAGGCGAACTCGGCGGGCCGCTACGCCCATCAGCGCGAGCAGCACGACGCCCCGCTGGACCCGAACTTCACCGGCGTGGGCCGCACCCTCACCGACGACGAGGGCCGCTACCACTTCACCACCATCCAGCCGGGCCCGTACCCGTGGCGCCAGCACCTCAACGCCTGGCGGCCGGCGCACATCCACTTCTCGCTCTTCGGCACGGCGTTCACCCAGCGACTCGTGACGCAGATGTACTTCCCGAGCGATCCGCTGTTCCCGTACGACCCGATCATCCAGTCGGTGACGGACGACGCTGCCCGGCAGCGGCTGGTCGCCACGTACGACCACAGCCTGTCGGTGCCGGAGTTCTCGATGGGCTACCACTGGGACATCGTGCTGGACGGCCCGAACGCCACCTGGATCGAAGAAGGGCGCTGACCTGCCATGACGAAGATCGACACCAGCAGGCCGGAGAGCGTGCTGCCCACCCCGTCGCACACCGTCGGCCCGTTCTACGGCCACGCCCTGCCGTTCCGCGGCGGCGAGGACGTCGCGCCCCTCGGGCATCCGGACACGGTCACCCTGCACGGGTACGTCACCGACGGCGCGGGCGATCCGCTGCCGGACGCCCTGATCGAGCTGTGGGGCGCGGATCCGGACGGCAACGTGCCGACGGCGGACGGTTCGATGCGCCGCGACCCGGCGTCGGGCGGCTTCCTGGGGCGCAACGGCGTGGAGTTCACGGGCTGGGGACGGATCCAGACAGATGCGAACGGCCACTGGTACGCGCGCACGCTGCGACCCGGCGCGCGCGGGCGGAGCGCGCCGTACATCAGCGTGTGCGTCTTCGCGCGCGGGCTTCTCGTGCACCTGTACACCCGCATCTACCTGCCGGGCGACGATGCGGTGCTCGCCGCCGATCCGCTGCTGTCCCGGCTGGAGGACGGGCGCCGCGAGACGCTGATCGCCGTGGCGGAGGCGGCCGGCACGTACCGTTTCGACATCCGCCTTCAGGGCGAAGGCGAGACGGTCTTCCTGGAGTTCCAGTGACAACTGCCCATGGCGACACCGGCCTGCTCGCCCCGGGGTGGGCAGGCTCCGCGGCCGCGTCCGCCACGAGCGACCACGCGTATCTGCGGGCCCTGCTCGACGCGGAGGCCGCGCTGACCCGGGCCCAGGCGGCGCTGGGGCTGGCCCCCGCGGAGGCGGCGACGGCGGTGACCGAGGCGGCCGGCGCCGGCGCCTTGGACGTACGGTTGCTCGCCGAGCGGGCGCGCGCGGGCGGCAACCCCGTCATTCCCCTGGTCGCGGAGCTGACGAAGGCCGTCGGCGAGGAGTACGGCTCCTATGTCCACCGCGGCGCGACCAGCCAGGACATCATGGACACCGCGACGATGCTGGTCGCCGTGCGCACCCTGGACCTGATCCTGGCCGATCTCGGCCGCACCGAGCAGGCGCTCGCCCGGCTGGCCGCCGAGCACCGCGACACCGCGATGCCGGGGCGGACGCTCACCCAGCACGCCGTACCGACGACGTTCGGGCTGAAGGTGGCCGGCTGGCGGGCGCTCGTCCTGGACGCCCGGGACCGCATCGCCCGGGTACGCGGGGGCCTCCCCGTCCAACTGGGCGGCGCGGCGGGCACCCTGGCGGCCTTCGGGGCGTACGGGGCGGGCGATCCGGCCGCACTGCCGGTGGCCTACGCCCGTGAACTCGGCCTGCGTGCACCCGATCTGCCCTGGCACACCCTGCGGACGCCCGTCGCCGATCTCGCCGGGTGCCTCGCCTTCGCGGCGGGCGCGCTCGGCAAGCTCGCCGTGGACGTGCTGACCCTCTCGCGCACCGAGATCGCCGAGGTCGCGGAGGGCAGCGGCGGGGGTTCGTCGGCCATGCCGCACAAGTCCAATCCCGTACGGTCCACCCTCATCGCGTCCGCCGCGCGGCGGGCACCGCAGCTCGCGGCCACGCTGTACGGGTCGCTGGCGGCGGAGGACGAGCGGCCGGCCGGGGCCTGGCACGCGGAGTGGGAGCCGCTGCGGGACCTGCTGCGGCTGGCCGGCGGGGCCGCCCGGGACGCCGTCGAGCTGGCGGAAGGACTGCGGGTGAGGCCCGAGGCCATGCGCGCACACCTGGACCTCACCGACGGGTTGATCGTCTCCGAGCGGCTGTCGGCCGAGCTGGCCCCGCTGCTGGGCCGCGCCCGCGCCAAGGAACTCCTCACCCGGCTGGCCTCCGAGGGGCGTCCGCTGGCCCAGGCGCCGGAGCTGGCGGACGCCGACCTCGATCCCACCCACTACACCGGCTCCGCCGGAGCCCTCACCGACCGTGCCCTGGAGCGACGTTGACACTCCTCGACCACCGTGCCGAAGGGTCCCCTTCCGCACCCCCGCTGCTGCTCGGCCCCTCACTCGGCACGTCGAACGCCCTGTGGGACAAGGTGGCGCCCGAGCTGTCGATCACCCATCGGGTCGTCCGCTGGGACCTGCCGGGGCACGGCGGCTCGGCGGCCGGTCTCATCGGGGCGGGCGCGACGGTCGGTGACCTCGCCGACCTGGTGCTGGCGCTCGCCGACTCGCTCGGCATCGAACGGTTCGCGTACGCGGGGGTGTCGCTGGGCGGGGCCGTGGGACTGCACCTCGCGGTACACCGTCCCCAGCGGCTGTCGTCCCTCGCCGTGATCTGCTCCTCCGCGCACTTCAACGGGGCGAAGCCGTGGCAGGAGCGGGCCGCGCTGGTGCGGCGGGAAGGGCTGGCCGGGCTGGCGGAGAGCGCCGACGCGCGCTGGTTCACGTCCGGTTTCACCGTGCCGGAGCTGGTGGACGACCACCGTCGCGCCGACCCGGACGCGTACGCCGCCTGCTGTGACGCGCTCGCCGCGTTCGATCTGCGGGACCGGCTGCCCGAGATCGCCGTACCCACCCTGCTGGTCGCCGGACGGGACGATCCGGCGACGCCGCCCGCGCATCTGCGGGAGATCGCGGACGCGGTGCCGGGCGCGGCGCTCGTGGAGCTCCCGGGCGCCTCGCACCTGGCGCCCGCGCAGTGCCCGGAGGCGGTGCTGTCCGCGCTGCGGGCGCACTTCGGCGGGCCCGCCGGACGCGGTATGGAGATGCGGCGCGAGGTGCTCGGCGTCGCGCACGTCGACCGGGCGCAGGCCCGGCAGACCCCCTTCACCGCGCGCTTCCAGGACTTCATCTCGCGCTACGCCTGGGGCGAGATATGGACCGACCCGACGCTGTCGCGCCGCGAGCGCAGCATGATCACCCTCACCGCGCTGGTCGCGCACGGCCACTACGACGAACTGGCCATGCACGTCCGGGCGGCCCGCCGCAACGGGCTCACGCCGGAGGAGATCGGCGCCGTGCTGCTCCAGAGCGCGGTGTACTGCGGGGTGCCGGCGGCGAACTCGGCGTTCGCGACGGCCCAGCGGGTGCTGGCCGAAGAGGACGGAGCCGCAGGGTGACCCTGCCGGTCGTAGCCTCGGCGGTAGCTCGCCCGGGCACGGACGGCGTGCCTACGGTGGGGGCATGTCCACCATCCTGATCACCGGCGCCACCTCGGGGCTCGGCCGGTACGTCGCCTTCGAACTCGTCCGCTCCGGGCATGTCGTCCTCGTTCACGGCCGGGACGCGGACCGCACCGAGCGGCTGGCCGAGGAGCTGCGGACCGAGGGCGACGCCGAGGGGTTGGTCGCCGACCTCGCCTCGCTGGCGCAGGTGCGGGAGCTCGCCGCGCATGTCGGCGACGCGCACCCCGAGCTGGACGTGCTGATCAACAACGCGGGGGTGGGGGCCGGCCCGCCCGGCTCCGGGCGGGAGCTGAGCTCCGACGGGCACGAGTTGCGGCTGGCGGTGAACTACCTCGCGCCGGTCGTGCTGACCCGGGCCCTGCTGCCGGTGCTCCGGGCGAACGCGCCGACGCGGATCGTCAACGTCGGCTCGGCCGGTCAGGAACCCCTCGTCGTCGACGACCCCGAGTTCATCAGGGGCTACGACGGCGTGTCGGCGTACTGCCGCAGCAAGTTCGCTCTCGCCGCGCACACCTTCGCGCTCGCCGAGGAACTGGACGGCACCGGCGTCTCCGTGAACGTGCTGCACCCGGCGACCTACATGGACACGGCGATGGTCCGCGAGGCGGACGTCACGCCGTGGAACACGGTCGCCGACGGGGCGGCCGGTGTGCTGGCACTGGCCACGCGGCACCTGGGCAGCGGCCGGTACTACGACGGGACGAGCCCGGCACGAGCCCATGAGGCGGCGTACGACCCCGAGGTGCGCAAGCGACTCGCCGCGGTGACCGAGCAGTTGCTCGGCGCCTGAGCTACCCGGCCCCGGCGCCGGCCTTCAGCGCCGCCCGTGCCCGTGCCGCCAGTCCGTCCGCGCCGCAGGAGACCGCCAGGCCCAGGCCGCGGTCGAGGTCGGTGGCCGAGCGGGCGGCGATGCCGTACTCGATGCGGGCCGCCGCGTGTTCGTACTGGCAGGGTGAGGACTCCAGGTAGGTGACGGCCTGGGCGGCGAGGCGGACCGCGCGCTGACCGGTCTCCAGGGCGGCGGCGCAGCGCAGGGCCTCCCCTATGGCGGTGTCCGTGCCGAAGCGCTCGGCCTGGCGGCGGACGTCGACGGCGAGCCGGGCAGCACGGGCCGGGTCCTCGGTGGCCAGCGCCCTGGCGAGGTCGGCCGCCCAGGGGACGAGCACGGGGTTGTGGTGCCCGCGCGCTGCCGCCGCCTTCTCGGCTGCCTCCAGTTCGTTGACGCCGTCCTTGGTGCGGCCGACGGCCAGCAGCAGCCGGCCGCGCACCGAGCGCGGGTCCGGCAGCACGATGGTGGACGGGTAGGGCGGGGCGAAGCCGTACCGCTCGGCGACCTCCCAGGCCTCCTCGACATGGCCGCGGGCGAGCAGCGTGTCGACGAGGTTGCAGGTCGCGGACCAGTACAGGGGCAGTCGGCGGCCGACGCGCTCGGCGAGGCGCAGGGACTCGCGCAAGGACTTCTCGGCGTCCCTCAGCCGGCCCCGCCTGCGGTGGCCGAGACCGACGTAGGCGTGGGCCAGGGCCAGGTGGCCGCCGCTCCAGCCGGCCGTCTCGTAGGCGCGCAGGGCCTCGTTGTAGAGGGTCTCGGCGCGGTCGAGGCGGTCGGTGAAGGCGTACGCGTTGGCCAGCATCAGCAGCAGTTCGATGCCCCACTCGGTGTCGGTCCAGCCGAGCCCGGGGGCCAGGCGGCCGTTGACGAGGGCGCGGTCGCACAGTTCGACGACCTCCTCGGCGTTCTCGCCGTGCATCAGGGCGTCGAAGCCGCGCAGGATGAGCAGGGCACGTTCGGAGTTGTCCCGGCCGGTGCAGGTGCGGGCCAGGTCGGCGAGCCGCCGGGAGCGGTCGGGTGAGGTGGTCTCGCCGGCGTGGATGCCCTCCCACATGAAGTGCACGGCCTGGAGCCGCATCCGGGCGGGGCCGGGCTGGAGCCGGGCGGCCTCCGCCTCGACGGTGCGGACGGCCTCCTCCAGCTGGTCGTTGTGGAGCAGCGCCTGGGAGAGCCGGAAGACGGCGTCGACCCGCTTGTCGCCGTCGAGGCCGGGCATGCCGAGCGCGGCCCGCAGCTGGCTGATGGTGCGGGCGGGAGCGGTGAGGAAGGTGGCCTCGGCCAGTTCGTACAGCACGTGGGGGTGCGTCTCGGGCCGGGGCGGCTCCTTCAGGGCGCGCTCCAGGCAGCGGCGGGCGGCGTCGGGGGCGCCGACGGCGAGGTGCTCGCGGGCGGCCTCACGCAGTTGCCCGACGAGTTCCTCGTCGTCGTCCGGGTGGACTTCGATGAGGTGGCGGGCGGCGGCAGCGGCGCCGTGTCCCTCGTCGGTGACGATGCGGGCGGCGATGCCGTGCATGGCGGTGCGCAGGGCGTCGGGGATGGAGTTGTAGACGGCGGTGGCGATCAGCGGGTGGACGAACTCCAGGTCGCCTTCGGCGGTGCGGCCGGTCGTGGGGTCGGGGGCGGTGAGGATGCGGGCGGTGCGCAGCAGTTCGGCGCAGCGGCGGGCCTCGTCGGGCTTCAGGGTGGCGAGCTTGGCGACCAGGTCGAGGGAGATGCCGGTGCCGAGGATGGCGGCGGCCCAGGCGAACCTGGTGGCGTCGATGCCGAGTTCCTCCAGGCGGGCGACGAGACCGCCACCGCGGGCCGAGCGGTTCAGCTCGCGCAGGTCCCCGGCTCGGGCCTCGACCGGTTCGAGTTCGCTGTCCTGCACCTTGGCGAGGAGTTCGACCGTCTCGTAGGGGTTGCCGGCGGTGACGGCCCAGACCTCGCGGCAGAACGCGGCGTCGGCGTGCTCGCCCAGGGTGGCGCGGGTGAGTCCGGCCGTGGCGTCCGGGGTGAGGGCGCTCAGGGTCGTGACGGGGCCGTCCGCGGCGGCGGCGACGGTGTCGAGGTGCCGGGCGCTCGTGCCCGAGACCTCGCCCGGGCGGCGGGTGACCACGACCAGGACGGACATCTCTTCGCGGCGTTCGGCCAGCGCGGCGAGCCAGTGCAGGGTCTCCTGGTCGGCCCAGTGGGCGTCGTCGATGAGCAGCACCAGCGGCCAGTCCCGGCGGGAGAGCCGGCGCACGGCGGCGACCAGTCCGTCGCACACGCCCTGCGGGTCGGCCTGCCGGTCGCCGGGGTCGGCTATCCCGAGGGCGGGCCCGGCGATGTCGTACCAGTCACCGAGGTACTCGCGGGCCTCCTCCGGCAGCATCGACATCAGCGCGGGTTGCAGTAACTGCCGTACGACGTTGAAGGGGACCGACCTGAGGGTCTCGCCGCCGCGTGCCGACCAGACCTGGCAGCCGCGTGCCTCGGCGATGCGGCGTGTTTCGGCCAGCAGCGCGGTCTTGCCGAGCCCGGCCTCGCCGCGGAAGACCAGCAGTCCGCCGGACGAGGAGCGGTCCGCGCACAGGCTGTCGACCGCCCGCGCGACGGCGGCGACTTCCTCGTCGCGCTCCCACAGGGAAGCCGAGGCGGCGGCCGTGGGCCGTACCTCCGTCATCCCGCTACCTCCCCAAGTCGCCCGAACGACGTACAGACGTCGAGCGTAGCCCTCGGATCGCCTGAGCGGAGGGCGGACCGGGCACCTGTTGCCGTGACGGGTGACACGGGGTGCGGCCGGACGACGCGGCAGGCCCGCCAGCAGCCGCCTTCGCGTCAACGGCGAACGCGGGCACGGGAGGTGACGTTCATTCACCGGCAGGGGACAGACGGTGCGGCTTCCCCGCCCGGCCGGAGGCCGACGCGCCCGCTGCCGGACCGACGCGATCCGATCGGTTCCTCTCATGCCACTTTCACCGACGCCTCATACGGTGGGGGCATGACGCAGGAGACTCCTTCCGGGTGGTACCCCGACCCCGGGCAGAAAAGTGACGGGCCCGCCACCGAGCGCTGGTGGGACGGCAAGTCCTGGACGGACCGCATCCGCCCGGCTCAGCCGACCGCGACCTGGGGTCCCCCTCCGCAGCGGCCGACGGTGGAGTCCTCCACGGCGGATCCCGCCGGTGGCGGTGTGCCGTCGGCAGATCCGGCGCCCTCAGGTGAGGCGGCGCCCGCGGGGCATCCGGGTGCTGTCGGGCAGCCGGACGCGGGGCCGCGGGATGCCGCGGCACCGGGAGCCGCCGGGAACCCGGGCGGCGCCGGGCAGCCGACGGACGTTGACCGGCCGGAGGCTGGGCATCCGGTTGATGCCGGGGCACCGGGAGCTTCGGAGAATCCGGCCGACTCCGGAAATCCGACCGGCACCGGGAACCCAGGAGGCGCCGGAGCCCCAGGAGCCCCGGGGCATGCGGGGAGTGCCGGAGCCCCAGGAACCTCCCCGTACCCGGGCAGCACCGAACAAGCGGGAGCCGCCGGAAATCCGACCGGCACCGGGAACCCGGGAGGCGCCGGAGCCCCAGGAACCTCCCCGTACCCGGGCAGCACCGGACAACCGGGAGTCCCCGGGTATCCCGGCGGCGCTGGATATCCGCCCGGCGGCGCTGGATATCCGCCCGGCGCCGGGTATCCGCCCGGGCCCGGGTATCCGCCCGGCGCCGGGTATCCCGCCTACCCCGCCGCGCCTCCGGCCGCCGGCCGCGGGCGAGGGCTGCGGATCGGGATAGCCGTGGCGGCAGCCGTCGCCGTCCTCGCCAGCATCGGTGTCGGCGTGTACGCGCTGACCGACAACGGCGGCTCGGGCGGCGGCACCGCCACCTCGCAGGGACCGGGCGGCCCGGGCGGAGCCGGAGGCCAGGGCGGGCCGTTCGGCGGGCCGGGCGGATCCGGAGGTTCCGGCGGTGACGGCGGATCCGGGGGCGCCGGAGGGTCCGGCGGGGATGGCGGCCCCGGTGGGCCGAGTCCCTCGCCCGAGCAGTCCGAGCCGCCGAAGGTCAGGAGCGGGTCGGTGACCGACGCGGTCAGCGGGATCAGTCTGCCGATCCCCGAGGGCTGGTACGGCCAGGAGGCCAGGGTCGGCGCACAGGTGACGTCCGACGACTCCTACAAGTGCCCCGGCGACACCACCTCGACCTGCACGAAGGGCGGCGCCTACTCGGCCCCGGCCCTGGTCCTCGGCACCAAGGGCAGCACCGCCGAGGAGATCGCCAAGGCGGACATCGCGGCGAACGCGGAGGAGTCCTACGGCGGCAAGTCCTACGGTGGGATCACCTCCCACGACGTGCTGGACTCCAAGGCCGTGACCGTGGCCGGGCAGAAGGGCTACCTGGTCCGCTGGAAGGCCGTCACGAGCAAGGGCGCCGACGGCATCGTGGAGTCGCTCGCGTTCCCCTCCCCCGCGAACCAGAAGCAGATGGTCGTCGTGCGCTTCGGCGTCGACGCCGACCAGAAGGAGTCCGTCCTGGACGAGATCACGAAGGGCATCAAGGTGTCGACGGGCGGCGGCAACGGCCAGAACGTCTGACCGGTCCCGGCACGCCGGACGACGAGGTGCCCCGGTCACTGTCGGCCGGGTGGGGCGCCCCCGCCGCTCACAGGGGCACCCCACCCGGCCGGGGTGCGCGCCGCCCCCGTCCCCACGGGTCGGCGCGGTCGGGTCACCGTCCGGTCATCCCGGGACGGCGGCCCGGGTCTCAGGTGAGGCCGAGTGCCGGCAGCACGGCCGCCTCCACGAACCGGACCAGATAGTCCGGGTCCGGGTCCGCGTCCTCGCCCTCCAGGACGGGCCGGATGCGCAGGACGCCGAACATCTGCGCCGGGATGTACTCCAGCGCCGGATGATCGGCGGGCACCTCCCCCCGTTCGACCCCGCGCCGGATGATCTCCTTGAGCGCGGCGATCTCCGGTTCGACCAGCGCCTCGCGCAACGCGCGCTTCAGCTCGGGGTCCTGCGGCGCGGCATGGGCGAGCGCCTGGAGGAGCTTGGTGTCCCGGCCCGACAGCTCGCCCGCCGCCCGGGCGGCCTCGCGCAGGTCGTCCGCGAGTGAGCCGGTGTCGATGCAGCGCGTCCGCCGGTGGGAGCGCAGCGCCGCCGCCACGAACTGGGGCTTGGTCTTCCACTGACGGTAGAGCGTGGACTTGCTGCACCGCGTGCTGGCCGCGATCCCCTCCATGGTGACGGAGTCGTAGCCGCACTCGCGGAGCTGCTCCAGCACGGCGTCGTAGAACTCCTGCTCACGCTCCGGCGTGATCTTGGAGCGGCGCGAGGTGCCGACCGGCTCGGGTCGGTCCGCAGCCTGCGACGTCATGGGCTGTGCTCCTGGCTTTCCTCGGGCGGCCGGAAAATTCCCGGCCGGCGGTGTGTCGTTCGTCTATCGATACGCCAGTGTACCGGTACGCGATCGTATCGGTACACTGGCGTATCGGTACGCACTCGTACCGATAACAGCAGCACCGTCACCGAAGGGGCCGGGGGATGAATGCCCGCACCGAGCCTGCGCCGGCGGGGTCCGACGCGATAGCGCGACCGTCGCTCGTCCGGGAGCTCCTGCTCGTCGCAGGACTCTTCCTCGTCTACAAGCTCGGCCGGCAGCTGGCCACCGGCCACACCGGTGAGGCCCTCCGCAACGCGCACCGCGTGTGGAACCTCGAACGAGCGGTCCGCCTGCCCGGCGAGGGGACGGTGCAGTCCCTGCTGCTGCACGGCGACGGCCTGGTGCACATCGCGAACTCCTACTACGCGGCCGTCCACTTCCCGGCCACCGCCGCCTTCCTGGTCTGGCTCTACCTGCGCCGCCCGGCCCACTACGTGTGGGCCCGCCGGGTGCTGGCCGCCGTCACCGGCGCCGCCCTGGTCCTGCATCTGCTGTTCCCGCTCGCCCCGCCGCGCATGCTGGCCGAGACCGGCCTCGTGGACACGGCACGGGTGTACGGCCCGTCGGTGTACGGGGCCCCCGCGACCGACTCCCTGTCGAACCAGTTCGCGGCGATGCCGTCGCTGCACTTCGGCTGGGCGCTGATGGTCGCGGTCGGGCTGATCGTGGCGACCCGCTCGCGGTGGCGCTGGTTGTGGCTGCTGCACCCCCTGCTGACGCTGCTGGTGATCGTCGGCACCGCGAACCACTACTGGCTCGACGCGATCGTGGCGACGGGTCTGCTGGGTCTGGCCCTGGCAGCGATCCTCCCCCCGGGCTTCGTCCGGGGGACCCCCATCTCGCTTCGCTCGCCCCACCGCACGGCCACGACGGCGCGCCGCGCGCAGGGCAGGCTCGTACCGGTCCGGGCGCAGGCCCGGGCCGAGGAGCGGGTGCCGGCGGGGGCGGGCCGATGAGCGCCGTCCTCGTCGCCGTGGCCCTGTCCCTCGTCTCCGCCGTCGCCTACGCGGCCGCCGCGGTCGCCCAGGAGCGGCTCGCCTCCCGTTCGCCCGGCTCGGGCACGCTGCGGCTGCTCGCCCGGGGCGCCTGGTGGTGGTCGGTCGGGCTGAACGCGGCTGCCGCGCTGCTGCACGTGGTGGCGCTGAAGTACGGGCCGCTGACCGTGGTCCAGCCGCTCGGTGCCCTCACCCTGGTCGCGGCGGTGCCGATGGGGGCGCGGCTCGCGGGGCGGCGGGTGAGTGCCGTCGAGTGGCGGGGCACCGCGCTGACGTTGCTGGGCCTGGCCGCGATCCTGGTCACGGCGTCCGGTCCGGCGCCCGACGACGTGCTGAGCGTGCCCGAGGCCTTGACGGTCGCGGGCGCCACCGCCGCCCTCATCGGGCTGCTGTCCCGCCCGGGCGCCCGCCCCGGGCTGCGGCACGCGAGCGCGTCCGGCGTGGCCTCCGGGGTCGCCTCGGCCCTCACTCAGACCGTGACGGTGGCCGCGACGGACCGGTCCGGCCCGCTGCTGAGCGTCCAGGTGATCGGGGTGGCGCTGCTCGTGGCGGCGTTCGCGGCCGGCGGGCTGCTGCTGTCGCAGACGGCCTACCGCGGTGGTCTCGGCGGCCCGCTCGCGATGGTGACCCTGGCCAACCCGCTGGCCGCCGCGGTGATCGGTCTGGCGCTGCTGGGCGAACGGCTCCAGGGCGGCCCGGCGGGCGTGCTGCTCGCGCTCGCGGGGGCCGGACTGGCGTCCTGGGGCGTGGTGCTGCTCAGCCGGACGGCGCCCGCTGCCGTCCCGGCCGACGACGACCATCCGGTGGCCGCCGTCCTCGCCCTGGAACCCGGTTCGGCCGCGGCCGAACCGGCGCTGGTGCCCCGGCCGCACGATCCGGGGCACCTCACCACGGCTACCCGGTGATGATCGCCGGGTCGCTCACGCCCGGCTGCCCGTTCTCGACGTGTCCGGCGAACCGCCGCAGGAACGCCTTGTCGCCCTCGGCGGTGACGGTCAGGTCGTACCAGCGGCGACTGGCGGCGAGCCCGACGGTCCGGCGCACCTTCGCGCCGGGGCGGACGGTGACGGTCGAGGGCCGGCCGCCGTAACCGTCGGAGAGCTTCAGCCGTGCCGTGCCGGAGCCCTTGTTGGTGAAGGTCAGCTCGATGTCGTCACCGGTGTGGCGTGCGGTGACCTCGCAACCGGCGGTCGTGTTCGACCCCTTGAAGACCCGCACGAAGCCGTTGGGGCCGTGCACCGTCAGGTCGTAGGAGCCCGCCGAGTAGGCCGAGTTCCAGGTGTCGGAGAGCGTCTTGCCGGCCTCGGTGGTGTACGTCCAGGGGCCGTCGGTGCGGTTGCCGGAGGTGACGTGGAAGGCGGCGCCGGCCTTCGGCCCGGAGGCGAAGGCGAGGGTGAGCTTCCCGGCCGCCGCGTCGACCGAGGCGTCCACGTGCGGGGCGTACCTCAGCGGCCGGGCGCGGCGCAGACCGCGTTCCTGGCGGGGCATGCGCGGGTCGGCGGGCGGGGCCGGCTTGTAGTCGGGGTGGCGTTCGCGGTCCTGCGGTTCGTACCCGTCGGTGCCGGGCAGCGGGGCCGGGCGCGTGTCCTTGCGGGAGAAGTCGAACGCGGATGTCAGGTCACCGCAGATGGCACGGCGCCACGGCGAGATGTTGGTCTCGCGCACACCGAAGCGGCGCTCCATGAACCGCAGGATGGAGGTGTGGTCGAGGGTCTCGGAACAGACGTATCCGCCCTTGCTCCACGGCGAGACGACCAGCATCGGCACCCGCGGGCCGAGACCGTACGGACCGGCCGTGTTCTTGCTGTCCCCGGGGAAGAGGTCGAGGGAGACGTCGACGGTGGACTTGCCGCGGGAGGCGTCCTTCGGCGGCAGGGGCGGCACCACGTGGTCGAAGAAGCCGTCGTTCTCGTCGTAGGTGATGAACAGGGCCGTCTTCGCCCAGACCTCCGGGTTGGAGGTGAGGGCGTCCAGGACCTGGGCGATGTACCAGGCGCCGTAGTTCGAGGGCCAGTTGGAGTGCTCGGAGAAGGCCTCGGGGGCGGCGATCCAGGAGATCTGCGGCAGCCTGCCGGCCTTGACGTCGGCCCTCAGCAGGTCGAAGTACCCGTCGCCGGCCTTGGCGTTCGTGCCCGTGCGGGCCTTGTCGTACCAGGGGTCGCCGGGCTTGGCGTCGCGGTACTTGTCGAAGTAGAGCAGCGAGTTGTCGCCGTAGTTGCCGCGGTAGGCGTCCTCGATCCAGCCCCAGGAGCCCTTCGCGTCGAGGCCGTCGCCGATGTCCTGGTAGATCTTCCAGGAGATGCCGGCCCGCTCCAGGCGCTCGGGGTAGGTCGTCCAGCCGTAGCCGAGTTCGTCGTTGCCGAGGACGGGGCCGCCGCCGGTGCCGTCGTTGCCCGTGTACCCGGACCACATGTAGTAGCGGTTGGGGTCGGTGGAGCCGATGAACGAGCAGTGGTAGGCGTCGCAGACGGTGAAGGCGTCGGCGAGGGCGTAGTGGAAGGGGATGTCCTCGCGGGTCAGGTACGCCATGGTCGTGGTGCCCTTGGCGGGCACCCAGCGGTCGTACTTGCCGCCGTTGTAGGCCTGGTGGCCGTCGGGCCAGGAGTGTGGCAGGCCCTCCAGGAACTGCATGCCGAGGTCGTCGGCGTCCGGGTGGAACGGCAGGATCTCCTTGCCGTCCTTCTCCTGGTGCCAGACCGGTTTGCCGTTGTCGAGGGTGACCGGGCGCGGGTCGCCGAAGCCGCGAACGCCCCTCAGGGTGCCGAAGTAGTGGTCGAAGGAACGGTTCTCCTGCATCAGGACGACGATGTGCTCGACGTCCTCGATCGACCCGGTGCGGTGGTTGGCCGGGAGCGCGGCGGCGCGCTGGATGCTGGCGGACAACGCGCTGAAGGCCGTGGTGGCACCCGCGAGTTGGAGAAAGCGGCGCCGGTTGACTTCGGACATGAAGGACAGACCTCTCATCCTGAGGTGCGGGATGGCCGGAACGTGACGGAATCTGCGCGGAAGGAGTGTTTCAGGGACACCAAACGGCAAGGAAGGGGCTGGTGACACTCGTGTGAAAGTCGCCGGTACGCCAGGTGTGGCGGGGCGTTGTCAGGGGAGGGTGAGGGGCGTGACAGAGACGCAGACGGTTTCCCCGCCGACGAAACGGCCCGTTCGCCAGCTCCTCGCCGCCTCCGTGGGCAACGCGGTGGAGTGGTACGACTGGTACGCCTACACGTTTCTGGCCACGTACATCGCGTCCCAGGTCTTCCCGAAGAGCGCGGACAACTCGCTGGTGCCGCTGCTGTCCACGTTCGCGGTCTTCGCGGTGGGCTTCTTCATGCGGCCGGTCGGCGGGCTGCTGATGGGCGCGGTCGCGGACCGGCACGGGCGGCGGGCCGCGCTGACGGTCACGATCCTGCTGATGGGCGGCAGCAGCCTGCTGGTCGGGCTGACGCCGACGTACGCGTCGGTGGGCGTGCTCGCGCCGGTGGTCCTCGTCCTCGCGCGGCTGCTGCAGGGCCTGTCCGTGGGCGGCGAGTTCGCGGCCTCCACGACCTTCCTGGTCGAGTCGGCGGCCCCCGGCCGGCGCGGGCTGTTCTCCAGCTTCCAGTACGTGTCGACGACCGTGGGGCAACTGGTCGCCTCCGGCATCGCCACGCTGCTCGTGGACACGCTGAGCGACGGGCAGATGAACGGCTGGGGCTGGCGGGTGCCGTTCGTGCTCGGGGCGGTGCTGAGCCTGGTCGGCTTCTGGATCCGGCAGGGTGCGCAGGAGACCCGGAGCGCCGAGCAGCAGAAGGCCCCGCGCCCCGGCCTGTTCGAGGCGCTGCGGCGGCACCCGCGTGAGTCGCTCCTCATCGGCGGCATCACGGCGGGCGGCACCATCGCCTACTACACGTGGACGTCGTACCTGCCGACGTACGCCGAGCTCAACGCGGGCATCGACAAGTCGGACGCGCTGCTGGCGGGCACGGTCTCACTGGCCTTCTTCGCGCTGCTGCAACCGCTCGGCGGCCTCCTGTCTGACCGCTTCGGGCGCCGCCCGCTGCTCCTCTTCTTCGGCCTGGGCTTCGCCCTGCTCACCGTGCCCCTGCTGC
The DNA here is from genome assembly GCF_009862985.1 of Streptomyces sp. SID5464. NCBI lineage: Bacteria > Bacillati > Actinomycetota > Actinomycetes > Kitasatosporales > Streptomycetaceae > Streptomyces > Streptomyces sp. SID5464. The sequence continues at coordinate 134,869 of NZ_WWIQ01000071.1, forward strand.
ACGCCCTGCGCGACTCGTTCGCGGTGCTGCTGCTCGTGCAGTGCGCCGGCATGGTGCTGCTGACCGGGTTCACCTCGATCAGCGCGGCCGTGAACGCGGAGATCTTCCCGCCCCGGGTCCGCGCGGCCGGTATCGGTTTCCCCTACTCGCTGACGGTGGCCCTGTTCGGCGGTACGGCTCCGTACGTGGGCACGCTGTTCAAGGAGGTGGGCCACGCGGGGCTGTTCCCCTGGTACGTCGCGGTGCTCTGCCTGCTGTCGTCGCTGGTGTACCTGCGGCTGCCGGAGACGGCCCACACGCCTCTCCGGCGGTGAACGGGCGGCCGGGCTGCGGGTCAGGGCCCGGCTCGCGGGCGAGCCCCCTCCGTTCCCTCGTCCACGGGCGCCCTCGCGCGCGTCCCCTCCTGTGCCCCCTCGTGCGGTCCCTCGCCGTCCTGGAAGGCGGCCGGCGGTCCGGGCGCCCCGGTCTCTCCCGGCACGTCGCTCTCCTTGACGGCGGCTCGCTCGGGGTCGACGACGGCCTCGGTCGTCCGGCCGACCTCCGCCAGCGTCATCTGGGCGCGGTCGTCGACCAGCCGGGTCACCAGGTGCTGGGCGGCACCGAAGGCCGCGGCCCAGCCGAGGACCTGCGCCCTGCTGTCGAGATCGCTCAGCCCGGGGACGAAGGCGCCCCGGATCAGCAGCAGTCCGAGGAAGGCGGACAGGGCGCCGGTGGGGAACTTCAGCACCGCCGACGCCAGGGGCAGCATGTAGGGCGAGTCGGTGCCCCGGATGCGGCGCAGCGAGGCGATGACGGTGAGTGCCGCGCCGGCCAGGCCGGCGATCTCGACGGTGAGAATGTCCCTCGACTCGGCCAGTTCACTGGCGGGAGTGCCCGCCGACACGTCGGTATGCTCCGCGGTGGGGCACACGACAGTGACCCCGCTCGCGCCCCCGGGGTCGACCTTGGGCGTGAAGCAGATGCTCAGCGACTGGGGAAAGAACCAGCCGTAGACGGCGAGGCCCGCCACGCCGAGCAGGACGAGGAACGTCGCGGTCCACAGGATGTTGCGCAGGCTGCGCACCCGGGCCAGTTCGTCGTCCAGCGCGTTGTACGCGGCGTCGAGCGCCCGGACCATGAGGTCACGGTCGCTCGGTGAGATCTCGCCGGAGATGATGGAACGGAGCCGCCGGCCCAGACGGACGCGTCGCGGATCGTCCGCTTCCAGATGATCCTTGACCAGGGCCATGACGTCGCTGGCACGGCCGGCGGCTTCCTCGTCGGAGACCAGCTGCAGGAGCATCACCTCCGCGCTGCGTATGTTCGACCAGACGCCCTCACGCGCGGCCGATCCGGACCAGGCACGCCGCCATCCGAAATCCTCGTCGGCAGCCGCGCCGGCCTTCTTCAGATGGCCCCGCATTCCCTCGACGAGCGTCTTGCGGTCTTCGGAGCACGGTTTGACACGTTCGCGTTCCAGCTGGGCTTCGAGATAGGCGATCCGGGTTTTCGCCCGTGCGCGCCAAGCGGTCCGCGGTGGCCGGCCCGGAGCTGTTCCGGTCACTCGTAGACGGCGGGTACGTGCAGCCTCTCCCACGACTTCCGGCCCGGTATGCCGTCAGCGTCCCGGCCACCGAATCCGAGTTTGCGCTGCCACTTCGCGTACGACTTCCGGTCTGCTTCGCTCCACTGCGAGTCGGGCCCGTCGGCGTACGCCGAGCAGCCCTCCTCGATGAGGCGGTAGCCCATGGCCTCGATGATCGGGCTGCTCACGGAGGGCTGGAAGAAGTCGGCCCCCGGGAAGGGTTCGTACTCACCCTCCATTTCCGGGGGAGCCACGCGGATCCGCTGTCCGGGATAAATGAGATCCGGATTAGTGATCTGGGGATTCCACTCCAGAATCTGGTCCAGCGTCACGCGGTGCATAACCGCGATCTTACTGAGCGTGTCGCCACGTTTCACTGTGTAAAACTCTACCGTTCTTTCCATGCATCCACACTAAAGGAGCCCTCCGGCACAGAAAAGTCGAGAATTCCGTTTCGATTTCACTTTTTGATACGGAAACGACTTCCGCGGAAATCGGCTCACAGGCGGACGACGACCAAGGCGCTGCCGTCGTCCTGACCACCGCCGGGGACGCCCATCCCGTCCCGCAGCCCGTCGGCGAGTTCCTCCAACGGCAGCGTGCCGTACGGGGCCAGAGCGTCGATCAGCCGGGCCAGGCCGACGTCGATGTCCTCGTCGCGGCGTTCGAAGAGGCCGTCGGTGTAGTACTGGCCCGCCGGCCGCTGCTGCCGGCACCACCCGCCGCCCGCACAAGGCCCCTTGACGGGCCAGCTCATGACTCCGCTTGCCACTCCGCTCGGCATACGTGTACGTCCGCTCCTTAACTCTGACGCGAAGGGCGCGCGCCCCTTCTTCCCGGGCCACCACACGCTTCGGGAGAGATCTGCAGGATCCCAGTCCACGCGCAGTTCACCTCTGACCAGGAGCGGTCGCCTGAGGTACCGAAGCCCGAGATAGGTGACGAGCGGCAAGCGCTCGCCGCTCACCGACACCTCGCATTACTCCGAGGGGTAGTCGCTGTGCTCAAGGAACTAACAGGCATAGCGGATGTTCTTGCAGCCGATGCAACCGACCTCGACGCCAACAGCAGATACATTCAATGCAGAGCCACATGGATTGTGGTGACCATGTGGTGGTGGGCAGGACATTCCCAGCATCTTCGGCAAGCCGCACACACCGGTACGCTCCCCCGCGTTGCCGTGGGTCAACTCGCGAGATACGGCACCAGCTGGCCGCCGCGCCGATGGGGTTCCCTTCGAAGGGCGGAACCCAGTCCTGGCGCGAAAACAGCGGCGTATGCCTCCCGGCTTGTCGATCACAGTCCACGTCGGCAGCGACGCACAGACCAGATTCAGCGCGAGCTGTGCGGGATCAAGGTGGCGACCTCACCCGCCGGGGTTATGTTCGGAACCCATCCCCGCAGTGCCCCGGAGAGGCACCGTGTTCTGCAAGAACAGGCACGTAGACGAACCTCCTATTCA